>NZ_JAPWHT010000393.1:0-9882 GCF_027270795.1 Streptomyces sp. ActVer | reverse complement strand
CTCGCCCAGGCGGTCGCGTACGTCGGCGAGTTGCTCGGCTCCGCCGCCCGCCGCGGGGGGCGGCAGATGGCGGGCCGGGGCCAGGTCCACGTCGTCGTCGAGGAGTTCGATGACCGGCACCGAACGGCTGAGTCCCGGCTGTTCGGGCGCGCTGCCGGTGCGGTCGAAGGGGCGCCAGGCGTCGAGGACCGCGGCACGCACGGACTGCCAGTCGAGGCCGCCGCGGCTGTCGGCCGTGAACACGCCGGTGTCGGCGAGCAGCACCTCGGGCTGTGCGGGATGCCCCGTGAGTGCGGGCCTGCGCAACACCCACAGTTGCAGCGGGAGGTTGTACGGGGGTGCCGCGCCCGGCGGCAGGGCGATCACCGCGCGGAGGGCGCCGCGGCGCAGCAGGTCGGCGCGGATGCGGCGGCCGGAGCGGCGGGAGGCGGCAGCCGGGGGCATCAGGAGGACGGCGATGCCGCCTTCCTTGAGGCGGGCCAACGCGTGCTGGACCCAGGCCAGTTCGGACTCGGTGCGGGCCGGGAAGCCGTACTCCCAGCGGGGGTCGTAGGCGAGTTCGTCGTGGCCCCAGTTGCGCTCGTTGAACGGCGGATGGCAGAGGACCGCGTCGGCACTGAGGGTGCCGTACGCGTCGTCGCGGAGGCTGTCCGCGGCGGCGGTGCGCACGGTCGTCACGGTGGCCTCGGCGTGGAGGGCGAGGCGCAGTGCGGTGAGGGCGGCCAGTTCGGGGGCGCTGTCCTGGCCGTACAGGTGCTGGTCCTCGATGCCCAACGCGCCCTGTGCGGCGGCCACCGCGCGCAGCAGGGCTCCGGTGCCGCACGCCGGGTCGAGGACGGTCCGGGCGGGGCCCGCGAGGTCCGCCATCAGGGCGGCGAGGCCGGTCGGTGTGAGCGTGTACTGGCGCGGGTTGGCGTCGAGGTGCCTTCGGAGCAGGAACTCGTACGCCTTGCGGGTGCCCAGCTCGGCCGCGAGGTCGGCTGCGCCACGCAACAGGGGGGCGGACGGGAGTAGTTGGGCGGCTGTCGGTGTGTCCACGGCCCGTTTGCGGACCAGGCCGAAGCGCGGGGTGAGGACCTGGTCGAGAGACGCGGGCAGCAGTTCGGCGAGGCGCGCGTCGGAGCCGGCGCTCAGTTCCAGCCAGACCGTCGGGCGGTCGTTGACGAGCAGGAGCGCGCAGCCGACGTGGACGAGGGCGGCGACCGGGCCCTCCGGATGACCGGCGAGCTGCTGCCATACGCGCTCGCGCAGGGGCACTTCGGCGAGCTTGCCCTGGGTGCGCAGCCAGGTCTCGACCTCTGTGAGCGCGAAGGAGGGGCTGGTCTCGGTGCCGCCGACGGGTTTGGGGAAGTCGGCGTGGCGGCGCCGCCAGTTGCTGACGGCTGCCCGGCCGACTCCGGCGAGCCTGGCGATTCCCGCCGCGGTGACCTCTGTCCCGTTCTCCTGCACGCCGCCCGGCTCCCCTCGTCCTGGTGTGTGGCGTCGAGCATACCGACGCACGCGACATCGACCCATTCACGGCCGTGTACTCATACATCTACGTGAACCGTGTTGACTCGGTTCACAGGCTCTGCTGTGATTGACCCATCGGATGAACAGCGGCCGAGAACGGCGGCCGTCATCTCTGGGGGAGGGGACTGTCATGGGCGCCAAGGGCAAGATCGCGCTGGGGGTTGTCGTGAGCGTCGTCGTCATCGGCGCGGTGTCGGCGAACGCGGGCGACGACGGGGACAGCGGTTCCGGCGGCAACGGCAAGGACTCCGCGGCCTCCGCGGACCGCAAGTCCGGCACGAAGGCCGACACCAAGTCGGACACGAAGGCCGACACGAAGAAGGACGCCAAGGCGGACAAGGCCGAGAAGAAGGCGGCGTTCCAGGGGGACGGCGACTTCGAGGTCGGCTCCGACGTCAAGCCCGGCACCTACCGGACCACGGGCAACACGGACAGCGTCTGTTACTGGGAGCGCGCCAAGGACGCCTCGGGCGAGATGGACTCGATCCTCGCCAACGACAACGTCAGCGGCACCAGCTACGTGACGATCCCGGCGGGCGACAAGCTCTTCAAGTCGAGCGGCTGCAAGGACTGGGAAGCCGTCGACGCGAAGGCGACCGGCACCCCGGCCACGCCGGTCAAGGGCGACGGCGGGATGCACAGGGTCGGCGTCGACATCGCCCCAGGCACCTACAAGTCCACCGGCAACACCGACGACCTCTGCTACTGGGAGCGCACCAAGGACGCCTCGCACTCCATGGAGTCGATCCTCGCGAACAACAACGTGTCCGGCACGGCCGTCGTGACCGTCGCCGCCGGCGACGCGTACTTCAAGACCACGGGCTGCAAGGACTGGAAGAAGACCGGCTGACGCCACGCGCCGCCGTCCCCGCACCCCGGCCCGCATCTGCCGCACCGGCGCCCGCGCGCGCCTTCTCGTCACCGCTCTGAGCGCCTTCGCGCCATTGCGCTCTCGCGCCCTCTCCCCTTTCTCTCCACCTCGACACTTCAAGGATCTGTCATGCGTCGCACCGCACTTGCCGCTCTCTGCCTCGCCGCCGCGGCCGCCGTCTCGCTCACCGGCTGCCTGCCCGGGGAGGAGAAGGCGGACAGCAAGCCGAAGGGCCCGTTCGCCGGGCAGACCGGCGGCGAGATCGCCGACCAGGCCGTGAAGGCCACCTCGAACGCCTCGTCGCTGCGCATGAAGGGCGACATCAAGGACGACGACGGCAGCCGCGTCGGCCTGGACATGGCCCTCGACAGAAAGGGCGAGTGCGCAGGCACGATGAGCGCGAACGGCCAGGGCAAGGCCGACCTCGTCAAGACCGGCGACACCCTCTACATGAAGTACGACGAGAAGTTCCTGCGCGCCCAGAGCGACGGCGCGTCCAAGGAGGAGACCGACGGAGTCGTGGCCATGCTGGCCGGCAAGTGGACCAAGATGTCCGCGACCGGTTCGGACGCCAAGGACATCGCGAGCTTCTGCGACCTCGACACCGTGCTCGCGGACTTCCAGGACGTCAACTCCGATGCCACCCGCGGCGGGACGACCACGGTCGACGGCACCCCGGCGATCGTCCTGCACGAGAAGGACGGCAAGGACACCTACACGCTCTACGTCGCCACCGAGGGCAAGCCCTATCTGCTGAAGGTCGTCAGCAAGTCCGCCGACGACCCGGGCACGGTCACCTTCGGCGACTTCGACACCCCGGTCCCGGCCGAGAAGCCCGCGGGCAAGGTCATCGACCTGGCCGAGATGGGCGGCTGACGGAACGCCACCCGGGCCGGCGGGGCAAAGGGAAGCCGATGGGGCGCGCCTTCAGGGGTGCGCCCTCAAGGCACGCCCGCCCGCGCAGGCACGCGTCCCGTCGGCCCCGCAGGAGCCCCTGCTGCACCGGCCCACCGGACGCGCCTCAAAGCGCGTGCCGCACCCACACGTTGGGCTCGACGTACACCGCGTACCCGCGGCGCGGCTCGCAGTGCACCGGCACCAGTGCGCCGGGCACCTCGATCCGGCCCTCCTCGTCGAAGGGCAGCCCCGTCCACGCCCGCCACTCGTCGAGCGACGCCGCCACGGTCATCGACGCCGGCGCCACCGCCTCGATGCGCGCGCCCGCCCGGACGTGGACCCGCAGCCACGGGTCGTGCGGGAGCCCGTCACCGCGCGTCCGGAAGGCGTACTCCGCCATCTCCGTACGCGGCTCCAGATGCTTCGCGCTCGGGCGCACCGGGGCGACGACCTCGTCGAAGCCCCGGGCCCGGGCGTTGTCACGCATCGCGGCGAGCATGCGGCCCGACAGGCCGGTGCCCTGGGCGTGCGGGGCGACGACGATCGAGATCGCGCTCACCGTGTCCGGCGCGACGCCGTGGCGCCGGTCGGAGAACGCCCACACCAGCACCTCGTCCCAGCCCCGGGCCGGCAGCTCGCCCCGGTCCTGGTCCGCGAGGGCGAACGGCACGCTGTAGGCGTGCGCGACCACCTCTCCGCGCGCGTCCTCGGCGAACAGCACGTACTCCGGCAGCTCGGTGGCGATGCGGCCGTAGTGCGCGTTGCCGACGGGGTCGTTGCGCAGGAACTCGGGCCAGGTGTCCGCCATTCCCGTCACCCGGCCGTGCATCTCGGGCCGCTCGGCGAGGCTCGATACCTTCAGCTCCATGCGGGACACGGTAGGCGTCGACTCGGCCGGTGCGGAACGGATTTGGCTGCGCGGATCCGACCCCACCCAGCGCGGGACCCCGCCCAGCCTGGTCACCCCAGTCACCCCGCCCAGGCCGGCCGCCCCAGTCAGCCCACTCGGCCCGCTCAGATCACTCAGACCACTCAGACCACTCAGCGCAGTCAGCCCGCTCAGCCCGCTCACCCCGCGTGGAACCGCTTCGGTGCCTCTGTCGAGGTCCCCCCGGAGGGGAGCTTCTGCCCCGGGCAGCCGGACAGCACCCGCTTCATGGCGTCCCTCTCCGCGGCGGTGACCCACAGCTCGTACTTCTTCTTCACGGCCACCTGCCGGGCCACATACGTGCAGCGGTACGCCTTGTGGGGCGGGAGCCAGGTCGCCGTGTCCCCGTCGCCCTTGCTGCGGTTGCGGCCGGCGTCGACGGCGAGGAGGTTCAGCGGGTCGTTGGCCAGCGCTATCCGCTTGCTCGCGTCCCACTTCTGGGCGCCCTTCTGCCAGGCGTCCGACAGCGCGACGAGATGGTCTATGTCGACCTCGCTGCGGCCCCCTCGTACGAAGGTGACGTCCTTGTCGGTGTACGGGTCGGGGTCGAGCGTCCCGGAGCTCACCTCGCAGTCGCCGTCGCTGAACTTCACCTCCTTCAGGTCCCGTTTGAGTACGTCGTCGCGGGTGTCGCAGCCGTTCGAGTCGGTGTCGGCCCAGGGGCTGCCGAACTTGTCCCGGTCGTATCCCGTCTTGGGTGCCCGCCCCTTGACGGTCAGTCCGTCGACGGCGGTGAGGGCGGCTCCACCGGCGCCCGTGCCCGCGCCCGCGCCCGCCGCCGAGTCCTCGGGGCCGGCGGAACCCGGTGTCTCCACGGTGCAGCCGGTCGCGGCGAGCAGCAGTACCGCGGCTCCGGCGACCCTGGTCCAGAGCGTCACGGCGCTCCCTCCCCTTAGCTTGCCCCTGTCCGCCCAGAGCGGGCGGTTTCCCTGGGCCTCACCGTACTGGCGGAAAGGGTGGCGCAATAACAGGCAGGGAACGGACTTCGCCGGACTTCAACGGGCAAGTGGTGCACAACCGGCGTGACATCGGTGGTGACCGGCAGCTGGGAGTCCCCCGCGCGCAGCCGCAGCACCGCCCCTGCCACCAGGCCCACTGAACCTGCCCCCTCACACCTTCCCGATCCCCAACGTCGTCTCCGACGGGAGCAGCCCCGACCCGAGGACCGCGACCCAGAACTCCCCCAGCAGATCGGCGAGTCGACCGGTGTCGTCCGGACCCAGCGCCCGCCAGGGTGCGGCGGCCAGCTCGTCGGTGTGCCGCTCCACCTCCTGGCGGCAGGCGCGGCCGGCGTCCGTCGCGGTGCCGTCTGCGGCCAACAGCCCCCGTGCGACGAGCCGTTCACGCGCCCCAGCCCACTCCCCGGACTCCACCCCCGGCTCTCGAACCGCTCCACGGACGCGGCGCCGGCCCACCACTTCAAGGACCGTACGGGCCTGCTGACGGCGATCGCGGCGGAGGGCTACGGACTGCTGGCGGCCACGCTCACGGATGCGGCGGATCTGAAGGACGCGGGCGTGCGCTACGTCCGCTTCGCCCGCGAGCACCCGGCCCACTTCCAGGTGATGTTCACGCCGGAGCTGCTGCGCGGGAACGACCTGGAGCTGACGACGGCCCGTGCCCTCGCGGGCGAGCGCCTGCGCGACGCCGTCTCGGCCGTCCCGCCCGAGGGCCGCGGCACCGACGCCCGCCTCGCCGGCGTGGCCGCCTGGTCCCTGGCCCACGGCTTCGCCACGCTGCTGCTCAGCCACAACCTGGACGGACCGGTGGGCGACCAGGACCCGGAGGAGGTCTTCCGCCTCCTGAGCGACCTGCTGTTCCAGGGCAGTTCCTGATCTGCCTCTTCCTGATCCGCCCTTTCCTGATCCGCCTTTCAGGAGAGCGACTTGGGTGTCACGACCCCAGAATCGAAGCCAGGAACTCCCCGGTCCAACCCAGCAGCTCCCGCCCGACCAGCGGCTTGCCGCCCACCTTCGCCGTCTTCGGGCGGGGCACAAGCAGCTGGTGCGCGGCCGGCTTGATGACGGTCCCCGGATACAGCCGCTTGAGGCGCAGTTCCTGGGACTCCCTCAACTCCGCCGGTGCGAAGCGGATGTTGTTGCCCTGGAGGACGATCTCGCCGACACCGCACGCCCGCGCGAGCATCCGCAGACCGGCCACCAGCAGCAGGTTCTCCACGGGCTCGGGCAACTTGCCGTAGCGGTCGACGAGTTCCTCGCGTACGGCCTTGACGTCCTCCTCGGAGTTCACGGAGGCGATCGAGCGGTACGCCTGCAGGCGCAGCCGCTCGCCCGGGGCGTAGTCGTGCGGGACGTGCGCGTCGACCGGGAGCTCGATCTTGACCTCCAGGGCCGGCTCCTCCACGACGCCGCCCTCCAGAGAGGCGCGGTAGTCCGCGACGGCCTCGCCGACCATGCGTACGTACAGGTCGAAGCCGACGCCTGCGATGTGACCCGACTGCTCGCCGCCCAGCAGGTTTCCGGCTCCGCGGATCTCCAGGTCCTTCATCGCCACGTACATGCCCGCGCCCATCTCGGTGTGCTGGGCGATGGTCGCGAGGCGCTCGTGGGCCGTCTCCGTGAGGGGCTTCTCCGGCGGGTAGAGGAAGTAGGCGTACCCCCGCTCGCGCCCACGGCCCACCCGGCCGCGCAGCTGGTGCAGTTGGGAGAGGCCGAAGTTGTCGCCGCGCTCCACGATCAGGGTGTTGGCGTTCGAGATGTCGATGCCCGATTCGACGATCGTCGTGGAGACGAGGACGTCGAACTTCTTCTCCCAGAAGTCGACGACGACCTGCTCCAGGGACTGCTCGGACATCTGGCCGTGGGCGGTCGCGATGCGCGCCTCCGGGATGATCTCGCGCAGTCGCGCCGCGGCCCGGTCGATGGACTCGACACGGTTGTGGATGTAGAAGACCTGGCCCTCGCGGAGCAGTTCGCGACGGACGGCCGCGCCGATCTGCTTCTCCTCGTACGGGCCGACGAAGGTCAGGACCGGGTGGCGCTCCTCCGGGGGTGTCGTGATCGTCGACATCTCCCTGATGCCCGTCACCGCCATCTCCAGGGTGCGCGGGATGGGGGTCGCGGACATCGTCAGTACGTCCACGTTCGCGCGCAGCTTCTTCAGCTGCTCCTTGTGCTCGACGCCGAACCGCTGCTCCTCGTCGACGATGACGAGCCCCAGGTCCTTGAACTTGGTCTCCGCGGAGAAGAGCCGGTGCGTGCCGATGACGACGTCGACCGAGCCCTCGCGCAGGCCCTCCAGCGTCGCCTTCGCCTCCGTGTCCGTCTGGAAGCGGCTCAACGCCCGTACGTTCACCGGGAACTGGGAGTAGCGCTCGCCGAACGTGCCGAAGTGCTGCTGGACCAGCAGTGTCGTCGGTACGAGGACGGCGACCTGCTTGCCGTCCTGCACCGCCTTGAAGGCCGCGCGGACCGCGATCTCCGTCTTGCCGTAGCCCACGTCGCCACAGACCAGGCGGTCCATCGGGACCGTCTTCTCCATGTCCTCCTTGACCTCGGCGATGGTGGTGAGCTGGTCGGGCGTCTCGACGTACGGGAACGCGTCCTCCAGCTCGCGCTGCCACGGTGTGTCGCCGCCGAAGGCGTGCCCGGGGGCGGCCATCCGGGCTGAGTACAGCTTGATGAGGTCCGCGGCGATCTCCTTGACCGCCTTCTTCGCGCGCGCCTTGGTCTTCGTCCAGTCGGCGCCGCCGAGGCGGTGGAGGGTCGGGGCCTCGCCGCCCACGTACTTGGTGATCTGTTCCAGCTGGTCGGTGGGGATGTAGAGGCGGTCGCCGGGCTGCCCGCGCTTGGCGGGCGCGTACTCGACCACCAGGTACTCACGTGTCGCACCCTGGACCGTCCGCTGGACCATCTCGATGTAGCGGCCGACGCCGTGCTGCTCGTGGACGATGTAGTCGCCGGTTTCGAGAGTGAGCGGGTCGATCGTCTTTCGGCGGCGGGCCGGCATCCTCGCGCCGTCCTTGCCGGCGGCCTTCTGGCCGGAGATGTCGGTCTCCGTGAGCACTGCGAGCTTCAGCGCCGGGTCGACGAATCCGTAGTCGATCGAACCGCAGGCCACCTGGACGATGGAGGGGACGAGTCCGGCGAGGTCCGACTCCAGGCGGGCCGCGATGCCCTCGCCGCCGAGCACCTCTGCCGTACGGGCCGCCGGGCCGTGCGCCTCGGTGACGAACACCGTGCGCCAGCCGTCCGCGAGCCAGCCCTTGGTGTCGGCGAGGGCCTTCGCGGTGTCGCCGCGGTACGTCTCCGGGGCGTGCATCCCGAGCTTCAGCGTGTCGGCGTCCAGCTCCTCGTCGGCCGCGAACGGCGACACCGACCACCACATCATGTCCAGCTCGCGGGCCCGGTCCCGTACGTCCGCGATGGCCCACAGGGACGCCGCGTCGACGTCGATCGGAGCCTCGCCGCCGCCCGCCGTGGCCGCCCAGGACGCCTGGAGGAACTCCTGCGAGGTCGCCACCAGGTCCGAGGCGCGCGTGCGCACCCGCTCAGGGTCGCAGACGACGGCCATGGAGCCCTTGGGCAGGACGTCGATGAGCAGTTCCATGTCGTCGACGAGGACGGGTGCGAGGGACTCCATGCCCTCGACCGCGATGCCCTCGGCGATCTTGCCGAGCAGTTCGCCCAGCTCGGGGTGGGCCTCGGCGAGGCGGGCCGCCCTCTCCCGTACGTCGTCCGTGAGCAGCAGCTCGCGGCAGGGCGGCGCCCACAGACCGTGCGCGGCGACCTCCAGGGACCGCTGGTCGGCGACCTTGAAGTAGCGGATCTCCTCGACGTCGTCGCCCCAGAACTCCACGCGCAGCGGGTGCTCCTCGGTGGGCGGGAAGACGTCCAGGATCCCGCCGCGTACGGCGAACTCGCCGCGCTTCTCGACCAGCTCGACCCGTGCGTACGCCGCTGCCGCCAGGGCCGCCACGACGTCACCGAGGTCGGCGCTCTGGCCGGTCCGCAGGGCCACCGGCTCCAGGTCGCCCAGGCCCTTGACCTGCGGCTGGAGGACCGACCGGACGGGTGCGACCACGACGGAGACCGGGCCGGTCTCCGGGTCGTCGGGTCGCGGGTGCGCGAGCCTGCGCAGGACCGCGAGCCTGCGTCCCACGGTGTCGCTGCGCGGGGAGAGCCGCTCGTGCGGCAGCGTCTCCCAGGACGGGTACTCCACGATCCCGTCGGCCGGCAGCAGCGTCCGCAGTGCCGCCGCCAGATCCTCGGCCTCCCGGCCCGTGGCCGTCACGGCCAGCACCGTACGGCCCGCCTCGCGGGCCCGGGCCGCCACCGCGAACGGGCGGGCCGCGGGCGGGCCCACCAGGTCGACGTGCATACGGTTGCCGTCGCCGGCGGCCTTCACCGCTTCGGTGAGTGCGGCGTCCTTGACGACGGCGTCGAGCAGACCGTGCAGGCTCATGAAGAGGTTTCCATCCGAGGATCCGAGGGAGCAACGCGAACCGCCCGACACGTCTGACGGGCCGGGGGTGTCCAGGGTACGACGCTGGGGTGACCCGTGCCCGCGCCTGTGGATACCGGGGTTTCTTCGCCCCCGCCGCCCCTACCCATTCCCGTCCCCTACTCAGGGGCTCCGCCCCCGAACCCCCAAAGACTGGGCCGTTCCCCGCGCCCCTAAAGACCTAGGGGCGCGGGGGACTGCGCGCCCAGCA
>NZ_JAPWHT010000392.1:0-9893 GCF_027270795.1 Streptomyces sp. ActVer | reverse complement strand
CACTCTCGCGTACACACCGCCCGCCTACACCCAGCCCGCCCACTCGCCGCACCAGGCGCCGTCCGCGACGACCACCACCACGGGGCCCGCCCATCCCCGGCGCGCGACGATCGTGGTGATCGCGGGTCTGGCCGCGCTCGCGCTCGCGCTCGGGGGACTGACGTACGCCCTGGTCAACCGGGACGACGGAGGGGGCGGGGACGACACCTCCAACAGCGGGTCGAGCACCGGCGGCTCGACGGGCGGCGGTGACAACGGCGGGAGTAACGGAAGCAGTGGGGGCGGCACGGACGGCGGCTCGACCACGGAGAGCTCCGGCTCGAACGGGAGCGACGGCGGTTCGACCACCACCGGCGGCCAGACCACCAAGCCGCCCACCCAGTCCGTGAAAGTGACGGTCTCGGGCTCGCACACCGACTACACCGGTGCCTGCCCGCCACCCGAGGCCGAGGCTCCGACCTTCACGGCGACGTTCACGGTGACGGTCGTGCCGGCGGACGTGGAGTACCGCTGGGTGACGGAGTCGGGCGAGGTGTCCGACCCGAGCTGGAAGACGCTGTCGTTCCCCGCGAACGGCGGGAAGACCAAGCAGAACACGGTCATCGTGACGACGTACGACGCGTCGGGTACGTACGAGAACAAGATCGGCGTGGAGGTCCGCAGTCCCAAGGAGGCGAAGTCGGAACAGGTGCCCTTCTCGGTGACGTGCGAGACGGAGGCCCCGACGGGCGGGGCCTCCTCCGACGCTCCGCAGGCACTCGCGCCGAACGGAGCGATCAGGCCTCGGCAGTAGCCGGTCCGAGGCGATCAGGCCTCGGCGGTGATCAGTCCGAGGCGTTGAGCACGGGCAGATAACCACCCGACTGGCCCGAGGCCGTCGGGTGGTACGACTCGCCGATGTTCAGCCAGTTGACGCTGCGCAGCCAGGCGCTGCCGGAGCAGATCTCGTGACCGGTGAACGTGGGGCGTACGTCGCCGAAGGTGAAGCCGTGGTCGGCCGCACGCTTGGCGATGGCGCTGTCCAGATAGTCGGCGGCGCTGTTGATGGCGGCCCGCTCCGTCTCGGAGAGGCCGGCCAGGCAGCTGCCGCCCAGCTTGTAGAACCGGGGGTAGCCCAGGACGACCACATGGGCGGCCGGGGCCTTCGCGCTGATCGCCGAGTAGACCGAGTCGAGCTTGCCGGGCAGCGTCGAGTCGACGTACGCCTTCGCGGTGTTGATGCGGGCGACGCAGGCGCTCTCGGACTGCAGGACACAGGTCGTCATGACGTCGGAGAAGCCCGCGTCGTTGCCGCCGACACTGATGGAGACGAGGCCGGTGCCGGAGCCGAGCGGGCCCAGCTGGTTCGCCAGAACATCACCCGTACGAGCGCCCGAGCAGGCCGTGAAACTGAACGACGAGGGTGAATGGGCGGCCGCCCAGAGGTAGGGGTAGGCCTTGGTGCTGCGCTTGCAGTCGCCGCTGGAACCGATGTAGCTGCCCGCGCCGACACCGGACGAGTAGGAGTCGCCGAGGGCCACATAGCCCGTGGCTGCTGCTTGCTGGGACGCCTGCGCCGTCGTTGCCCCGGTGAGGGCGAAGGCGGTGGCGAGGAGGAGCGAGGTCACGTATGCCGTAAGTCGGGAACGTCTCATGGAACCTCCCTTTAGCAGGATCTCTGCCGTAACTTTCGTAGCAGCTACGCGTGTTGACAGGAAGTGTCCATGCCAAGACTTTTCCGGACCTACCGCATCCTCCGCTGTGCGTTCACTGTGCGTTCGATTGCGTGTCCATGACAGGCGCGTGACAAAGCGTCAACTCCCTTGAGCCGCACCCGTGGATCGATCACGCTGATGTCTCAACCGGTAGCGGAACGCAACGCTCCTGGTTGTGCGTGCGATCACGCGCGCACCCCCCACAGACGTGCGCCCCACCCAGGCGCACGCCGCCTATGAGGAGGACTCCCTCGCATGGCACAGCTGCGTAGCAAGAAGATCCGGATCGCCGCGATAACCTCCGTGGCGACCGCCGCCCTGCTCGGCGCCGTCACCGCGCTTCCCGCCCAGGCCGCGCCGGCCGAGGGCCGGGTCCTCGCGGCGGACTCCCCCACCGCCGTCAAGGACAGCTACATCGTCACACTGAAGAAGGGCGTCGGCTTCAAGGCCTCGTCGGCCGAGGGCAAGGGCCTGATCAAGGAGTACGGCGGCACGGTCAAGAAGACGTTCGGCGCCGCACTGAACGGCTACACGGCGACCCTGTCCGCGACCGAGGCCAAGAGACTGGCCGCCGACCCGTCGGTGGCCGTGGTCGAGCAGAACCAGACGGTGCACGTCACCGACACCACCCAGTCCAACGCCCCCTGGGGCCTGGACCGCTCCGACCAGACGTCACTGCCGCTCTCCGGCACGTACACCTACCCGGACACGGCGGGCAGCGGGGTGACGGCGTACGTCATCGACACCGGCGTGCGCATCACGCACTCGCAGATCAGCGGGCGGGCCAGCTACGGCTACGACGCCGTGGACGGGGACACCGTCGCCTCGGACGGCAACGGTCACGGCACGCACGTCGCCACGACCATCGCCGGCTCGACCTACGGCATCGCCAAGAAGGCGAACATCGTGGCGGTCCGCGTGCTCGACAACGCGGGCTCCGGCACCACGGCCGGCGTCATCGCGGGCATCAACTGGGTAACCCAGAACCACAGCGGTCCCTCGGTCGCCAACATGTCGCTCGGCGGCGGCGCGTCCACCACCCTGGACACCGCGGTGGCCAACTCCATCGCGAGCGGCGTGACCTACGCGGTCGCGGCGGGCAACAGCAGCGCCAACGCCTCCTCGTACTCCCCGGCCCGCGTCGCCTCGGCGATCACGGTCGGCGCCACCACCAGCACGGACGCCAAGGCCAGCTACTCCAACTTCGGCTCGATCCTCGACATCTTCGCCCCCGGTTCGTCGATCACGGCGGGCTGGTACACCAGCGACACCGCGACGAACACCATCTCCGGTACGTCGATGGCCACCCCGCACGTCGCGGGCGCGGCCGCCGTCTACCTGGCGGGCAACACCTCGGCCACCCCGGCCCAGGTGGCCACGGCCCTCGTGAACGGCGCCACCACCGGCGTGGTGACCAGCCCCGGCACGGGCTCCCCGAACCGCCTCCTGAAGATCGTCCCGTAATGACGTGCGCAGTTCCCCGCGCCCCTGACAAGGGGCGCGGGGAACTGCGCAATCTTTTGGCTTTCAGGGGCGCGGGGCTCTGACATTTGCGGCTCCGCCGCGGGGCGCGACCAGCCACAACGAACCCGCAGCCAAACATCAACGGCGCCCTCATCTTGACGCCCCCCACACCGCTGGGCCACATTGAAGCCCGGCATCCGGCGCGTCGGGGGGCAAAGTCGCCAATGCAGACCTTACGTATCAAGCCATCTCCATCGGACCCATCCCCATCGGGTGGTGAAGAGCGGTTGGACCAGGATCCGGGGAGGGACCTGCTCCCCCTGCTCGCAGGCGCCGCCGCGGCCATCGCCGGCGTCGGGGCCGTGCTGGCCCTGACCGACGTGGACTCGCCACTGCGCGCCCCGTTCGCGCTCTTCTTCCTGCTGGCCGCTCCGGGAACCGCGGTAGGAATCGCCCTGCGCGGCATGGAACCGTTCGGCCGCACGGTGGCGTCCCTGTCAGCAGCAGTAGCTCTCAACCTTCTGGTCGCCCAAGGCATGCTCGCGGTGCACCGGTGGTCGGTCCGTGGCGGAATCGCGGCCGTGGCCGCGCTCAGCTCCCTCATTCTCCTCCTGGTCCTGGTACGGCGGTTCCGTGGCCGTACGGTGAGAAGACGGGCATCCTGACGTGAACATCAGCGTGTACCGCCCCGGCGAACTGACCGCCGCCGACCGGACGGCATGGTCGGCCCTTCAGTCGAAGGCCCATCTGCACGGCTCGCCGGAACTCGCCAACCCGTTCCTGTCACCGGAGTTCACCCTCGCCGTCGGACGCTGCCGACGCGGCGTACGGATCGCCGTGGTCAGAGAGAGCGGCGAACCGGTGGCCTTCTTCCCGTTCCAGAGAACCACCACCGGCGTCGGCCGGGCCGTCGGCCTCGGTGTCTCCGACTGCCAGGGCCTCGTCCACGGGCCCGGCTTCACCTGGGACGCAAGAGAACTGCTGCGGGCCTGCGGGCTCGCGGTGTGGGAGTTCGACCACCTGGTGGAAGGCCAGGAGCCGTTCGAGGCCGAGGCCTCCGGCAGCTTCCCCTCCCCGGTCATGGACGTCGACCGGGGGTACGAGACATATCTCGCCGAACTGCGGGCCCGGTCACCGAAGTTCACCCGGACCACGCTGGCCAAGGACCGCAGACTCGGCCGCGATCACGGCGAGGTCCGCTATGTGCACGACGAGCGTGATCCCGAGGCGCTGCTCACGCTGATGGGATGGAAGTCGGCGCAGTACCGCAGGACCGGGCGCAGCGACCGCTTCGCGCAGCCCTGGATCACCCGGCTGACGCACCAGCTCTTCCACACCCGTTCCGAGCCGTTCGCCGGCATCCTGTCGGTGCTCTACGCGGGCGGCAGGCCGATCGCCGCGCACTTCGGGCTGCGCTCCGGACGCGTCCTGGCGTGCTGGTTCCCCGCGTACGACCCGGCGTTCTCCAAATACTCCCCGGGCCTCGTCCTGCATTTGCGCATGGCCGAGGCGGCTGCCGCCGACGGCATCGCCTATCTGGATCTCGGCCGGGGGCAGAAGGAATACAAGGATTCCCTGAAGACACGCGAACTCGCCGTGTCCGAGGGGTTGGTCACGCGCCGCCATCCCGTGGCGCTCGGACACCGGGCGCGGCGCGCCCCGGTCCGGGCGCTGCGGAACGCGGTGCTGTCGCGGCCGGAGCTTTTCGAGCCGGCCGACAAAGCCCTCAAGCGGATGGGAAAAATCCGCTCGGGCCGTTAGGTAACGTCCAAACCAACAAAAACGTGAGGCCACGTTCCAGGTCTTGCCATATCGTCTCAATCATCAATACCGTCGTACATCCACCCGCATCGGACCATCATGCACATGCGATTCAGGGGAGGGCTCAGGATCGCGACGAGGGCCCGGCGCGGGGCGCGGTAGGGGGGTGCCGTGCTCGGTGACCGCTTTTGTGCCGAGTGCCGCCGCGCGACCGACCCAGCCAGTCGGCCAGCTTTGCCAGCTCACCCGGCTTGTACGGAGATCGATTTCGGCATGCCGTAAGTGACAAAACCCCCCTTTCGAACCGGACAAAATGCCGGACCGCCCAGGGGCGGGCGGTCCACCGGACGAGAGGGACCAGACTCATGAGTTCTGTTGTGCGCCCGGCGGTTTCGGGCCAAGATCCGCTCACAGCCAACAAGTACCGGCCCATATCGACTCACCTGGCCATAGCGCCTCCGGTGAGCGTCGTGATTCCCGCCATGAACGAGGCGGAGAATCTCCCGTACGTCTTCAAGACATTGCCGGGATGGATCCACGAAGTGGTTCTCGTCGACGGCAATTCCACCGACAACACCGTCGAGGTCGCCCGCGAACTGTGGCCGGACGTCAAGGTCGTCAAGCAGGTGGGCAAGGGCAAGGGAGATGCCCTGATCACCGGGTTCGCGGCCTCCACCGGCGACATCATCGTCATGGTCGACGCGGACGGCTCGGCCGACGGTCACGAGATCGTCAGCTATGTCTCCGCGCTGGTCTCCGGGGCGGACTTCGCGAAGGGGTCGCGGTTCGCCAACGGCGGCGGCACGGACGACATGACGCCGATCCGCAAGCTCGGCAACTGGGCGCTGTGCACGGCCGTCAACCGCAAGTTCGGCGCCCGCTACACCGACCTCTGCTACGGCTACAACGCCTTCTGGCGGCACTGCCTGGACAAGATCGACCTCGACTGCACCGGCTTCGAGGTGGAGACCCTGATGAACATCCGGGTGGTCAAGGCAGGGCTCAAGGTCCAGGAGATACCGAGCCACGAGTACCTCCGGATCCACGGCTCCAGCAATCTGCGGGCCGTGCGGGACGGGCTGCGGGTGCTCAAGGTGATCCTCAAGGAGCGCTCCAACCGGCGCTCGCTGCGCCGTCGTCCGCACGCCGTGGCGCTCAACTCCGGGCCGGGAGAGGTGTCTTGAGAACCCTGGACATCTCCGTGGTGGTCTGCGTCTACACCGAGGACCGCTGGGAGGACATCCTCGCGGCGGTCGACTCGGTGCGGGCGCAGTCCAGGCCGGCCCTGGAGACGCTCCTGGTGGTGGACCACAACCAGGCGCTCCTGGACCGGCTGTCGAAGGAGTACAAGGAGACCGAAGGGGTTCGGGTGCTCGCCAACGCGGGCCCCCGGGGCCTCTCCGCGGGCCGCAACACCGGCATCGCCGCCTCGTACGGCGACGTCATCGCCTTCCTCGACGACGACGCGGTGGCCGAGCGCGACTGGCTGCTCCACTTCGCCGAGGGGTACGAGGATCCGCTGGTCATGGCCGTCGGCGGTCGTACGATGCCGATCTGGGCGTCGGGCCGCCGGCCGGCCTGGTTCCCCGAGGAGTTCGACTGGGTCGTGGGCTGCACGTACAAGGGCCTGCCGCCCGGCCGGGTCCAGGTGCGCAACGTGCTCGGCGGCAACGCCTCGTTCCGGCGCAGCGCCTTCGACGCGGCGGGCGGCTTCGCGACCGGCATCGGGCGCGACGGCGACAAGCGGCCGCTGGGCTGCGAGGAGACGGAGCTGTGCATCCGCCTCACGCGCGCCCGGCCGGAGGCGGTCCTGCTGATCGACGACCGCGCGGTGATCCACCACCGGGTGCCCGAGGCGCGCGAGCACTTCGCGTACTTCCGTACGCGTACGTATGCCGAGGGTCTGTCGAAGGCACTGGTCGCGCGGAGTGTGGGCGCCGGCAAGGGCCTTGAGTCCGAGCGCCGTTACACCACGCGTGTGCTTCCCGCCGGAGTCGCGCGCGGGCTGCGCGACGCGCTGCTCGCCCGCCCCGGCGGCGCGGGCCGGGCGGCCGCCATCGTGACCGGAGTGGTGACGGCGGCGGGCGGGTACGTACTCGGCAGCGTCCGGGCACGCAGGGGTGGGGCCACGTTCTCGGTCGTGCAGATCGAGGGGGCCGAACGATGAGTGACTCGCATGATCCGCGTGACCCGCGTGATGCGCGCGTGCCGATTCTCATGTACCACTCCGTCGCCACCGCGCCGAACGACGCGACCCGGGCGCTGTCCGTGGCGCCCGAGGCGTTCACCGAACAGATGGCGCTCCTGGGCGACCTGGGGTTCACGCCGGTCAACACCGCCGCGCTCGCGGAGTGCTGGCGTGAGTCGAAGCCGCTGCCGAGGCGGCCGGTGCTGATCACGTTCGACGACGGCTACGAGGGCGTGCACCGGCACGCGCTGCCCGTGCTCGCCGAGCACGGTTTCGCGTCCACGCTGTTCGTGTCGACGGGCTGGCTGCGCGGCGCGTACGACACCGGGGGCGCCCTCGACGAGATGCTCGACTGGGACCAGGTGCGCGCGCTCGCGGGCGCGGACGTCGAGATCGGCGGCCACAGCCACTCGCATCCGCAGCTGGACCAGCTGACCGACGAGGCGCTCTGGTTCGAGCTGCTGCGCTGCCGGGAGATCGTGGCCGGCGAACTGGGCGTGCGCCCGGCGTCGTTCGCGTACCCGTACGGCTACTCCAGCGGCCGGGTGCGCCGGATCGTGCGCGAGGCCGGGTTCGCCCAGTCGCTCGCCGTCGGCAACAGCCTCGCCCGCCGCCGCCAGGGGCCGTACGCGCTGCGGCGGGTCACCGTGCGCCGCAGCACCGGTATCGAGGAGTTCGAGCGGCTCGTGGAGGGCCGCGCGATCGCCCGTACCTTCGCCAGGGACCGGGCCCTCACCAAGGGGTACGCCGTGGTCCGCAGAGCACGACAGGTTCGCCGGAAGGCCATCCGTTCCCGTGTCTGACACGACCACGGCCCAGGCCGACACTCCCACGCCCGAGGCACCCGAGCGGTCCGGGCGCCGCCTTCGCCTGCCCGGACTTGGCGGCAGGTCCTCCGGAGGCAGCCCGCTGTTCCGGAACGCCTATGCCCTGATGCTCAACACCGGGATCTCCGCCGTGCTGGGGCTGGGCTTCTGGCTGGCCGCCGCCCGGTACTACTCCGAGTCGGCGGTCGGCCAGGGCTCCGCCGCGATCGCCGCCATGAAGCTCCTCGCGGGGCTCACCGCGGTGACGCTGACGGGCGCCCTCGCCCGCTTCATCCCGGTCGCGGGGCGGGGCACCGGACGGCTGATCTTCCGTACGTACGCGGGCAGTTCGGTGGTCGTGGCGCTGGCCGCGGGCCTCTTCCTGCTCACGCTGAACCTCTGGGGTTCCTCGTACCGCTTCCTGCACGGCCCGCTGATCGCCGTCGGTTTCGTCCTGGCCGTCGTCGCCTGGTCGGTGCTGACGCTCCAGGACGGGGTGCTGACCGGGCTGCGCAGCGCGCTGTGGGTGCCAGTGGGCAACACCGTGTTCTCGGCGGTGAAGCTGGTTCTGCTGGTGGCGTTCGCCGCGGCGATCCCGACCATGGGTGTCTTCGTGTCGTGGGTCGCGGCCATCGCGGTGTCCGTGCTGCCGCTGGGCTGGCTGGTGTTCCGCCGCCTGGTGCCGCGGCATGTGAAGGCGACCGCGGAGCACGCCGAGCCGCCCACCACGAGGGAGATCGGGCGGTTCCTGGCGGGCGACTACACCGGCTCGCTGTTCTCGCTCGCCGTGGTGTACCTCGTCCCGGTGATCGTCGCCGCGCAGGTCAGCAACGTCGACAACGCGTACTTCTACATCACCACGACCATCGGCGGCACGGTCAACCTGCTCGCCATCAACATGGGCGCCTCGCTGACCGTCGAGGGCTCGCACGATCCGGCGCGGCTGGCCGCGAACACCCGGGCCGCGCTGCGCCGGATGGCGCGGATCATGCTGCCGGTGGCCGCTGTGCTGTTCTTCGGTGCGCCGTGGATCCTCGGTGTGTTCGGCCAGGGGTACGCGGACGCGGCGACGCCGCTGCTGCGCTGGTTCGCGGTCGGCGCGGTGCTGCGGGTCGTCATGGAGACGTACTTCGCGGTGCTGCGTGCCCAGAGCCGTACCTCCGGACTCGCCTGGCTGCAGGGCCTGTTGTGTCTGCTGGTGCTCGGGCTGACGGTGATCCTGCTGCCCCGTATGGGCCTGACCGGGGCGGGCGTGGCGGAGATCTCCAGCCTCGCGGTCATCGTGGCGCTCGCCGCGCCGAGGCTGTACCGGATCGTCAGGACCGCGCCGGCCGACGCCGTGCCCGAGGGTGCGGCGCCCGACGGCGACCTGGCGGACCTGGGCGCGCGTGAGGTGGCAACGTCGCAGCAGGACAAGCCGAAGAAGGGGCGCGGCCCGGCCTGGGCGCAGCGGCTCGACACGGACACGCTCGCGCTCGGTGTGCAGCTGGACTTCGACCACCTGGAGCGGCGGCCTGACGTACGGCCCGGTCCGGGAACACCGCCCGTCGGGACACCGAAGGTCGAACGGCCGGAGCACCGCAGCGAGCCGCGTCCTGACCACCGGCCGACCTGGGCGCTCAAGGCGCCCCTCCAACTGCCCGCCGCCCGCGTGGAGGTGGGCCTGCCCGTCGAGGAACGGGAACCCGGCTCCGAGACGTCCCTCGGCCCGTCCGAGGCCGAGGTGGACGCCCCGTTCGAGCCGTCGGAGGGCAGGTCGGGCGACGAGTCGGAGGGTGTACGCGGACGGGGTGCGTCCGGTGCATCGAGGGCCGTACGCGGGAAGGGGACTTCGCCGCTCGCGCTCGAGGCGGGCGGGCATGAGACGGGCGGGCGGTCCGGCCCGGCCCCGCCGCCGGTGTCCTGGTGGGAGCGGCTGCGGCCGACCCGGCTCGGGGTGGTGCTCGGCTGTCTGCTGACGGCCGCGCTGGTCCTGTACTG
>NZ_JAPWHT010000391.1:0-9919 GCF_027270795.1 Streptomyces sp. ActVer | reverse complement strand
CGCCGCGACCGCGAAGGCCGAGGCGGACGCCGTCGGGGCCCGGTCCCTCGCCGATGTCACGGGCCTCGCCGAGCGCTGCCTCCTCGCCGAACTCCCGGACGCGCTCCCGGTGGTGATGCGGATCCTCGCCGACCGCGCCGCCCTGGACGCCGACGTCGGCCACCTCGCCCAGGCGCTCCCCGCCCTGGTCCGCTCCCTCCGCTACGGCGACGTGCGTGGCACGGGTACGGAGGCCCTGGCCGAGGTCGCCGCGGGGCTCGCCGAGCGTGTCTTCGTGGGCCTGCCCCCGGCCTGCGCCGCACTCGACGCGGACGCCGCGGAGGAGATGCGCGGGCATGTGGACGCGGTGCACGGCGCGGTGGGGCTGCTGGGGGAAGGAGAGGGGGAGGTACACGGGGAAGACTCCGCCTCCCGTGGCGGCATACGTGGCCGTTGGCACGGTGTTCTGCACACCCTCTCAGGGCGGGACACGGTTCCCGGGGTCGTCCGGGGGCGGGCCGTGCGGTTGCTGCTGGACGACGGTGCGTTGGGGCAGGAGGAGGCGGCCCGGCTCATGGGGCTCGTGCTGTCGCCGGGGACGGAGCCGGCGGACGCGGCGGCGTGGATCGAGGGCTTCGTCGGCGGGGGCTCCGGGGGCGGGATGCTGCTCGTGCACGACGAGCGGCTGCTCGGGCTGGTCGACGCCTGGCTGACCGCGGTGCCGGGGGACGCGTTCACCGACGTGCTGCCGCTGCTGAGGCGCACCTTCTCGGCGTACGAGCCCGGAGTGCGCCGCACCCTCGGCGAACTGGTCCGGCGCGGACCGGGAACCCGCGGAGCCGCGACGGCCACCGCCTCGGGCATACCCGGATTCGCCCCCGACCTCGACACCGCACGCGCCGACGCGGTGCTGCCGGTGCTGCGCCTCCTGCTGGGACCGGACGAAACCACGGGCGCCGACGGCGTCGGCGACAGCAGCACCAACGACAGCAGCACCAACGACAACAGCACCAACGACAGCAGTGCCAATGACAACGGCGCCGATGACAACGACCTTGTGGGGGTGGGCCGATGAGTGCGGGAGCGGTGAACGCGGGAGCGACCGACCGAGTCGAGGCGCCCGAGCAGGGCGGCGTGCCCGATCCGGCCGGCGCCGGCGACGAACGGCTCCGCCGCTGGCGGCTCGTGCTCGGCGGGGAGGACGCGGACGGCACCGGGTGCTCGCTCGCCGGGCAGGACGCCGCGATGGACGGGGCGCTCGGCGCGCTGTACGGGAACGGCAAGGGGGGCAAGGCGCGGGCGGGGCGGGAGCGTTCGGCGGGGCTCGGGGCGTCCGCGCCGTCCGTCGCCCGGTGGCTGGGGGACATCCGGACGTACTTCCCGTCCTCCGTCGTCCAGGTCATGCAGCGGGACGCCATCGACCGGCTCGGCCTGTCCACCCTGCTCCTGGAGCCGGAGATGCTGGAGGCGGTGGAGGCGGACGTCCACCTCGTCGGCACGCTGCTCTCGCTCAACAAGGCCATGCCCGAGACGACCAAGGAGACGGCCCGGGCGGTCGTACGCAAGGTGGTCGAGGACCTGGAGAAGCGGCTCGCGACCCGTACCAGGGCCACCCTCACCGGCGCCCTCGACCGCAGTGCCCATATCAACCGGCCCCGCCACCACGACATCGACTGGAACCGCACGATCTCGGCCAACCTCAAGCACTACCTGCCCGAGTACCGCACGATCGTGCCCGAGCGGCTCATCGGGTACGGGCGCGCGTCACAGTCCGTGAAGAAGGAGGTCATCCTCTGCATCGACCAGTCGGGTTCGATGGCGGCGTCGGTCGTGTACGCGTCGGTGTTCGGCGCGGTCCTCGCCTCCATGCGGTCCATCAACACCCGGCTCGTGGTCTTCGACACGGCCGTCGTCGACCTCACCGACCAGCTCGACGACCCGGTCGACGTGCTCTTCGGCACGCAGCTCGGCGGCGGTACGGACATCAACAGGGCGTTGGCGTACTGCCAGTCGCAGATCACGCGCCCTGCCGACACCGTGGTCGTCCTCATCAGCGACCTCTACGAGGGTGGCATCCGGAACGAGATGCTCAAGCGGGTCGCGGCGATGAAGGCGTCGGGGGTGCAGTTCGTGACGCTGCTGGCGCTGTCCGACGAAGGGGCTCCCGCCTACGACCGTGAGCACGCGGCGGCGCTCGCGGCGCTGGGCGCACCGGCGTTCGCCTGTACGCCCGACCTCTTCCCGGACGTGATGGCGGCGGCCATCGAGAAACGCCCGCTGCCGATACCGGACACCGGGAGCCCGGGGCAGTAAAGGCGGCAGCGGAGGGAAGGGGCAGACGCGGCGGAGCCGAAAGACGACGGATAAAGCGGACATGAGTATCCATCGGTAACAGGGGACTTGCGCGACCTCGGGAGTCCCGTGCAAGGATCGGCGGGTCCTCAGGGGCGCGCAGCCTCGTAGCCGCGCCCCGGTTCGCTCCACCCCGCCCCGCCTCATCTCGCTTCTCTTCGTCCCTCCGCACGGGAGGCTCTCCCCGCCTTGGCCCTGTCAGCCGTACTGCCCGATGCCGCTCTGCGCGTGACGCGCACGGCGGTGGGACGGCGTGCGCTGCAAGTGGGGTTGCTGGTGGGCGGGCTGTTCGTGCTGGGGCTCCTCTGCGGGGAGCAGGCGCGTGCGGCGGACGGAGTCGCGCCGGCCTCGAAGCCCACAGATGTCGTGCGGTCGGTGACGAGTTCGGTCGAGCGGTTGGCGAAGGGTTCGGAGGAGCCGTGGCAGCGGATCGGAGAGCGGCCCTCGGGCTCGAACTCACGGTCCACGACGGTCTCGTCGGCCACCCCGCCGCCGTCCGCTTCCACCGTGGCCCCCGACGCGGACGCCTCCGGCTCTGAACAGGCTGGGCTCCCCAAGGCGATCACGCCCGTGACCGACGAGGTCCAGCGAGTCGTCAGGCCGGTCGCCGATCCCGTCGTGCGGCCGGTGACCGAGCGCGTCGTACGGCCGGTCACCGAGCAGGTGGTACGCCCGGTCACCGAGCGAGTAATACCGCCGGTCGCCGAGGACGTCGTACGGCCCATCGGTGATCTGGTGGATCAGATCACCGGCGGGGTCGAAGGCGGGATCGTCGAGCGGCCGGCTCCGCCGCAGTGGTGGCCGTCGCTGCCTCAACTGCCCACCCTGCCGGGCCTTCCCGGGCTGCCGGAGTTGCCGGGGCTGCCGTTGCCCGCGGTTCCGGGTCAGACCCTGCCGGCCGGTGCGGCGCCGCAGCAGCCCGGCGGGGCGACGGACGACCACCGGGCGGCCGAGAAGCAGTCGCGCGACGACAGCGCGGTGACGGCGTACGGGCCGCGGTTCGCCGGTGGCCGCGCGGCAGCCGGTGACGACGTGCGCCACCACGCGGACTCCCGGGGCACGCGGGCCGTGCAGGCACCCGTGCACCAGGTTCCCGACGGCGACCCCATGGGTGCGTTGGGGCGTCACTCCGCGGTCGACAACGGGTCGCCGCGGCACGGCGACGCGCAGGCCGTCGCGTTGAACGAGAGGGCCCGGCCGACGCTGGTGCCCGGCGCCGCCGCGGACGTCACCGCGGCCGGGACCCGGGACAGGCACCGGGACATTCCGGCGTTCCCCGGCTAGGGCCGGCCTTCCCCCGCTGAGACCTGCCGCGCGGGGGCGGAAAAGGTCTGCCCGTGCCGTCCGGACATCACTCCGATTTCTCCGGACGCGATCGGCCGGACACACCCGGACGCGGGCCGCTGCCAAGGCCGTCGGTGCTCGACCCCCCTCACCGACGCGGCGCATCGGCCCCTCCGGACGCCCGGTCCCCTCCACACCACGTCCCGAACTCTCGGTCTTCCGAAGGACTGACGTACGCATGCACAAGAACATTCGCCGTTCCATCGTCATAGCCGCCGGCGTCACCGGCGCCTGGGCGCTCGGCTCAGCCGTCGCCAGCGCGGACGAACTGCCCTCCACGTCCGCCTCCGTACCCGACGCGTCCCTCTCCGTGGACGACGTGGACGACGTGGTCGGCACGGTCACCGACACCGTCGACGGGGTGGTCGGTGACGTCCGCACCGACGTCTCCCCGGCCACCGGCACGACCACGGACACCCTCGCCGACGTCACCGGCGGCACGACTGCCAAGGCGCAGGACACCGTCACCGCCGTCACCGGCACCGGCACCAGCACCATCGCCAGGACGAAGCCGGCCGCCGACACGAAGACGAAGGCGGCCGACCAGGCCCGCCGGTACGTCGACACCGAGCTCCCGGCCCAGAAGACCCAGGTCAAGACCCAGGCCAAGGGCACGGCGAAGCCCGCCGCCGACGCGACCGCCAGGGCCACCGACGCCCTGCCCGACGCCCTGTCCGACGCCCCCGGCCCCCGCCCCCACGGCGAGGTCGACTACCTCTTCGGCCCCCTCTCGGCGTTTGCGCCGGAGCTGGAGCAGGCCCTCGCCGCCACGCAGACGAAGCTCGGAGCCACCCGGCGCACCGCCACCGCAGTCCCCTCCGGCGCCCGAGCGAAGGTGCAGCAGACCGTCGCCACCGCCGGCCGGACCGCCCCCGCCGCCCGCGCCACCACGAACGGCGTGCCCGCCCACCTCCGGAACACGGTCACCGGCCTTCCCTCCACCGTCCACGGCATCCAGGGGACCGTCACTCGGTCCGTCACCCCGGTCGTCGACGAGACGGCCGCCACCGCGCTGCCGCCCGTCGCCGCCACCGCCGTGCACGGCGTCACGCCGATCGCCGGGCGGGCCGCCGGCGGGGTCACCCCCGTCGCGGACCAGGCCGTGACCGGAGTCACCAGGGTCGCCACCGGTGCCGTGAACGGCGTGGTCCCGGTCGCCGGCCGGACCGTGGGCAACACCACCGGCCTCGCCCACGAAGTGGTGGCCGACGCGGTGTCCGACGTGCGCACGTACACCGACGGCGTCACCGGCGACGTCACCCCGTACGCGACGGGCGTGGTCGGGAACGTCGGCCCGTACGCGACCGGCGTCGTCGGCGATGTCGTCCCGTACGCCACCGGAGTGGTCGCGGGCGTCCCTCCGTACGCCACCGCCGTGGTCACCCAGGTCACCGACGAGACCGTCGACTCCGTGCTCCCGCCCGTGTCCGCCACGGCGGTGGACGGTGTGGTGCCCGTCGCCGGGCGGGCGGTCGGTGACGCGACCGTGCTCGCCGACGGTGTCGTCGGCGACGTGCGGCCCTTCGTGGGCGGTGTCGTGGGCGAGGTCCCGCCGCTCGCGTACGGCGTGGTCGGCGAGGCCGACCCGTTCGCGCAGGGTGTCGTCGGCCAGGTGCCGCCGTTCGCCGAGGGTGCCGTCGGCGCGGTGCGGCCGGTCGTGGACACGGTCGTCCAGTACGTCCGGCCCGTCGTGGACGGGGTCGGCGGCAGCGCCACGACGCTGGCGTACGGCGTCACCGGCGACGTGCGGCCCTTCGCGGACGGTGTCGTCGGCGAGGTCGCCCCGTTCGCGGCCGACGTGACCGGACAGGTCGGGCCCTTCGCTCGGAACGTGACCGGAACCGTCGAGTCGGCCGCCGGCCCGCTGGCCGGAAACGCCGTCGGCGGAGTCGAGGACGTCGCCGAGTCCGTCACCCCGAGCTACCTGCCGACTGCCCCGTACGGGCAGCACGGCTCCCCCTACGGCGTCTGACCGACGCCTCCGTCGTACGACCGTGCCCGGCGGCCGGTCGTACGGCACCCACCCGACCCCGCAGGGCGACGGTCACGTACGGCCGAAATCCGTCGGTCCGTGCGACCGAAACCCTGTGGTCAGGGCCGGGCGGTCCTCATTGGGGTGGGGACCGGCCGCCCTACGCCCCTTAGGTCAGTGTCAGGGGCTGTTCGAGGGGCCTCACCAGGCAAACCCCAGCCTGGTGAGGCCCTTCAAACTGGCAATCTGTGACCGTAATCACCGCCCAGGTGTGATCTGCGATTTACGACCCCACCACGAGCGGGGATAACCTGCGAGGCGGACATGCCGCGTGTCGGCCACCGTGCCCACGCCCTCCTTGTGACCGCGCAGTCACGTTGCCCTTCGCGGCACGCCCACGCAGACAACGAACCGCGAGATACCTGATAGGGACGGACGCGCGTGGACCTGTTCGAGTACCAGGCGAGGGACCTCTTCGCCAAGCACGGTGTACCGGTGCTGGCCGGTGAAGTGATCGACACGCCTGAGGCAGCCCGCGAGGCGACCGAGCGGCTTGGCGGCAAGTCCGTCGTCAAGGCCCAGGTGAAGGTCGGTGGCCGAGGCAAGGCCGGCGGCGTCAAGCTCGCCGCCGACCCTGACGAGGCGGTCGCCCGTGCGACCGACATCCTCGGCATGGACATCAAGGGCCACACGGTCCACAAGGTGATGATCGCCGAGCTGTCCCCGGAGATCGAGGCGGAGTACTACGTCTCGTACCTCCTCGACCGCACCAACCGCACCTTCCTGGCAATGGCCTCGGTGCAGGGCGGCATGGACATCGAGGAGGTCGCGGAGAAGACCCCCGAGGCCCTCGCGAAGGTCCCGGTCAACGCCGTCGAGGGCGTGAACATCGAGAAGGCCCGCGAGATCGTGGCCCAGGCGAAGTTCCCGGCCGAGGTGGCCGAGGGTGTCGCCGAGGCCATGGTGACCCTGTGGGAGACCTTCGTCGCCGAGGACGCGCTCCTCGTCGAGGTCAACCCGCTGGTGAAGACCAAGGACGGCCGCATCCTGGCGCTGGACGGCAAGGTCTCGCTCGACGAGAACGCCGACTTCCGTCAGCCGGAGCACGAGGCGCTCGAGGACAAGGCAGCGGCCAACCCGCTCGAGGCCGCCGCCAAGGAGAAGAACCTCAACTACGTCAAGCTCGACGGCGAGGTCGGCATCATCGGCAACGGCGCGGGTCTCGTCATGAGCACCCTCGACGTCGTCGCGTACGCCGGTGAGGCGTATACATCGGTGAATGGCGGTGGGGTCAAGCCCGCCAACTTCCTCGACATCGGCGGCGGCGCGTCCGCGGCCGTGATGGCGAACGGCCTGGAGATCATCCTCGGCGACCCGGACGTCAAGTCCGTGTTCGTCAACGTCTTCGGTGGCATCACCGCCTGTGACGAGGTCGCCAACGGCATCGTCCAGGCGCTGCAGCTGCTCGCCGACAAGGGCGAGGAAGTCACCAAGCCGCTGGTCGTCCGTCTCGACGGCAACAACGCGGAGCTGGGTCGCAAGATCCTGTCCGACGCCAACCACCCGCTGGTGCAGCGCGTGGACACCATGGACGGCGCGGCCGACAAGGCCGCCGAGCTGGCCGCGGCCAAGTAAGGGACGAGGGAAAACCACAGCCATGGCTATCTTCCTCAACAAGGACAGCAAGGTCATCGTCCAGGGCATGACCGGCTCCACGGGCATGAAGCACACCAAGCTCATGCTGGCCGACGGCACCAACATCGTCGGTGGCGTCAACCCCCGTAAGGCCGGCACGTCCGTCGACGTCGACGGCACCGAGATCCCGGTATTCGGCACGGTCGCCGAGGCGATCGAGAAGACGGGCGCGAACGTGTCCGTCCTCTTCGTGCCGCCGGCCTTCTCCAAGGCCGCCGTGGTCGAGGCGATCGACGCCGAGATCCCGCTCGCGGTCGTCATCACCGAGGGCATCGCCGTCCACGACTCCGCCGCCTTCTGGGCGTACGCGAAGTCGAAGGGCAACAAGACCCGCATCATCGGCCCGAACTGCCCCGGTCTCATCACGCCGGGCCAGTCCAACGCCGGCATCATCCCGGGCGACATCACGAAGCCGGGCCGCATCGGCCTGGTCTCGAAGTCCGGCACGCTGACGTACCAGATGATGTACGAGCTCCGTGACATCGGCTTCTCGTCGGCCGTCGGCATCGGTGGCGACCCGGTCATCGGTACGACGCACATCGACGCGCTCGCCGCGTTCGAGGCCGACCCCGACACCGACCTGATCGTGATGATCGGTGAGATCGGCGGCGACGCCGAGGAGCGCGCCGCGGACTTCATCGCGAAGAACGTGACGAAGCCGGTCGTCGGTTACGTCGCGGGCTTCACCGCGCCCGAGGGCAAGACCATGGGCCACGCCGGCGCCATCGTCTCCGGCTCCTCCGGCACGGCCGCCGCGAAGAAGGAGGCCCTGGAGGCCGCCGGAGTCAAGGTCGGCAAGACCCCGACCGAGACGGCGAAGCTGGCCCGCGCCATCCTCGCCGGCTGAGCACGGCTCCTGGCCGGCTCCCGGCCGGCTGATTCGCAGTCTGTACGCGGACGGGCCCGCACCCCTGGAGAAGGGGTGCGGGCCCGTCCGCGTCGCCGTCTGCCCGGCGCCTTCTCGTACCCGTGCTCCTCAGCGGAGCTCCGGCCGGAGCCTCTCCGGACCGCTCTGGAACGTCGCGCGGAGCTTGGCGCGGAGCTCCTGCTCCTCCTCGGACAGCGGACCGGAGCCCGACCGCGGCGGAACCCCGCTGATCGTCGCGGCGGGCGCCTGCGGGGCCTCGTAGTGGTCGGGAGCCGTGCGGAGCGTGAACGCGGTGGACCCGATGAGCAGGACCGTGAAGGCGATCGCCGCACGGGTCCAGCGGCGGGCGCGGCGCTCGCTTCCCGACCGCACCACGACGGGTTTCGCGGCGGTCCGCAGCAGCTCCTTGCTCCCGAGCTCCGTCAGCCTGAGCCGCAGCTCCTGAGGATCCGCCAGCTCGGGCACGCGCGCGGCGACGACCTCACGCGCGTGCAGCAGCCGGCCCACCGCCGCGGGCGTGCTCGCCTCCGTCTCGGCCGCGGTCTCCGGCAGCCCGATATCGAGCCCGTCGTGGAGAAGCACGGTGCGCCGGTACGCCGGCGGCAGGCCGAGCAGTACGGAGAGCAGCCGACGGTCGTCCAGGGCGGCGGGCGGTGGCTCCGGAGTCCGGTGCCGAAGACGCAGCCGGTGCCAGGGGGACGTCGCGTACTCGTACGCCGCCGCCCGCACCCAGCCCGCCGGATCCCGGTCGACCGCCACCTCCGGCCAGCGCTGCCACGCCAGTTGGAAGGCCCGCTCCACGGACTCGCACGCCAACTCGCGCCGCCCGGTCAGCAGATAGGTCTGCCGTACGAGGGCGGGGGCCGCGTAAGCGTAGAGGGCGTCGAAGGCCTGACCGGGTGTCAGGGCGGGGGCGGGGGGCGCGGGTTCGAGGTCGGCCTCCGCCTCGGTTCCGTCCTCGGCCTCGGCCGCGGTCCCGTTCTCGGCCTCGGCCTCCGGAGGTGGCGACGGGCAGGCAGGGGTCTGCGTCACCGGGCGCCCCTTCGTACGTAAAAGTACATAAAAAGTATATTGAGCGACACATCCGTAGTTCGCCTGTTACGAGGAGAAAGCGCGTGTCGTTGGGAGCATGGCGGCGTGACCCAGACGACCGACCGCAGTCCGGACCGCAGCCCGTCCCTGCCGACCCTGCCGGCCAAGCCGGCTCTGCTCGCCCGATGGCGCAGGAGGTCGCCAGGACTGGCCGCGAGCATGGTCGGCGGCGCGCTCGCCGCGGGGCTCGGACTGGCGGCGTTCACCGTACTCGTGACGGTCCTGTGGATCAGTTCGCCCTATCCGGACAGCGGTCCTGACGGGGCGTTGCATGTCGCCGCCGGGCTGTGGCTGCTCGCGCACGGCTGCGAACTCGTCCGCACGGACACGCTGTCCGGCGTACCCGCGCCCGTCGGCGTGACCCCGCTGCTCCTGGTCGTGCTGCCCGCGTGGCTGCTGCACCGCGCGGGGCGCGACGCGGCGGACGGCGACGAGGAGTCGGCACCGCCCGCCGTCCGCACGGCGTGGGGCGGTGTCGTCGCGGGCTATCTGACGGTCGGCGCGGCCGCGGCCGTGTACGCATCGGGCGGTGCGCTGAGCCCGTCCTGGGCGTCGGTCGCCGTTTGGCTCCCACTGCTCGCCGTGACCGCGGCGGGGGTGGGCGCGTGGACGGCGTA
>NZ_JAPWHT010000390.1:0-9927 GCF_027270795.1 Streptomyces sp. ActVer | reverse complement strand
GAACGCCTCGGCAAGATCACCTTCTGGACGCTGTTCATCGGCTTCCACGGCACCTTCCTCGTCCAGCACTGGCTGGGCACGAACGGAATGCAGCGCCGGATTCCCGACTATCTGGCCGTGGAAGGGCTGACGGTCCTCAACACGGTGTCCAGCATCTTCTCCTTCGTCCTCGGGCTGTCCCTGCTGCCGTTCTTCTACAACGTGTGGAAGACCGCCAAGTACGGCGAGAAGGTCGAGGTCGACGACCCGTGGGGTTACGGCCGTTCGCTGGAGTGGGCCACCTCCTGCCCGCCGCCGCGGCACAACTTCGTCGTCCTGCCGCGGATCCGTTCCGAGTCCCCGGCGTTCGACCTGCACCATCCCGAAATCGGTGCCGTGGCCGGGCAGTTGCCTGCGCCGGAGAGGGTTCCGCGGTGACGGCGATGGACGAACGGCCGGTCGATACAGGGGCGTTGATCCACGAGTTGGAGGGGCATCTTCTGATCGAGGCCACCCGGGGTGAGGGGCGGGCCGAAGCGGGCCGTTTCACCCGGCAGTTCGGGTGGCTCACCGACAGTCAGCGGGCCGAGGTCGAGGAGCGGTTCGTGGAGGAGTACGTGTCGCTTGCACGGGTTTCCTGGCGGCGGACGGTTCAGCGGGGTGCTGAATTGCGGGGAGAGTATGAGGAGGCGTATCGGGCGTTGCGTCGGCGGCTGGTTGCGGGGTGGGTGTTCGGGATGGGGCTCCTCGGCGGGGCCGGCGTTCTGATCGTCTCGCTCGCCCGGCAGTGACGAACCGAGTCTGTCGTTCGATGGCTGCGGGCCGTCCGTGGCTGGTCGCGCCCACGCGGCGGAGCCGCAAAATGCCACAGCCCCGCGCCCCTTAAGGGGCAGGGCACGTCGTACCGCGCGGGGCTCACCTGACCTGGTCCGCCAGAAAGTCCTCCCAGGTCCGCTTGCCGATCGTCGTGTTCGTGAGGGAGAGGTTGTTGCCTGCGCGGTAGGCGCGGCCTGCCTTTCCTGGCATGCGGACGGGGAGCAGGGGGCGGCGCTTGCCGTGGGCCTTCAGGTAGGCGGTGAGCAGGTCGGCCAGGTTGTAGACCGTCGGGCCCGTCAGATCGGGGACCAGGCCGGCCGGCTTGGCGAGGGTCAGTTCCACGAGTCGGGCGGCCACGTCGCGGGAGTCGACCGGCTGGAACCGGAGTCCGCCCGGGACCGGGATCACGGGCAGCTTCGTCATCCCCTTGGCCATCTTCAGAATCAGGTCGTGGAACTGAGCGGCCCGCAGTGTCGTCCACGGCAGGCCCGAGTCGGCCACGGCACGCTCGGCGCCCAGTACGGCAGGCGCCGCCATACTGACCGTCGTGCGAGTAGCGATCATGACGGCAGGGTCGCGGGGCGACGCCGCGCCGTACACGGGACTTGGGCACGGGCTGGCGCGGGGCGGGCACGAGGTCACCGTGGTGACGCACGCGTGCTTCGAACCGCTGGTGGCGGCCGCCGGGGTGGGCTTTCATCCGCTGCCCGTGGATCCGCGGGCCGAACTGGAGTCCGTACGCGGGCTCGCGCTGCATCGCAGTGTCACCGGGATCGGGAAGCTGGCCCGGGTGGTCGAGATGGCCAGGTCGCTGGTGGGGCGGATGGCCGACGATCTGGTGGCCGCGGCCGGGGCCGCCGATGTGCTGCTGCTGTCGAGTTCGCTGGGGCCCCTCGGTCATGCCATCGCCGAGGGGCACGCGCTGCCGAGCATGGGTGTCTATCTCCAACCCCTCGCTCCCACGGGGGAGTTCGCACCTCCGGTGATCGGCACCCGCTCCCTGGGGCCGGCCGGGAACCGGCTCGCGGGGCGGGCCGTCAATGTCGCCGTCGAGCGCATCTTCGCCGACACCACGCGGTCGCTGCGGGCCCGGCTCGGGCTGCCGCCGCTCGGTTCGCGTGCCACCCGGCGTGCGCGTGAACGGCAGAACTGGCCGGTCCAGCACGGCTTCAGCCCGCTGGTGGTGCCCCGGCCGCGCGACTGGCGGCCCGGGCTCGGCATCGCCGGTTACTGGTGGCCGTACGACCGCCAAGCCCAACTCCCGGGCGCACTGCGGGACTTCCTGGACGCCGGGACTCCCCCGGTCTACTTCGGTCTCGGCAGCGCGACCGTGCCGAATCCCGAGCGGTTGAGCCAGGAGGTCGTACGAGCCCTGCGGGCGGCCGGGGTGCGCGGTGTGGTGCAGCGGGGCTGGGCCGGGCTGGAGGCCGTCGGGGACGACATGTTCACCGTGGACGAGGTCCCGCACTCGGCGCTCTTCCCGCGGATGGCCGCGGTGATCCATCACGCGGGTGCGGGCACGACCGCGGCCGCGCTGCGGGCCGGTGTGCCGGCCGTGCCCGTGCCGATCCAGTTCGACGAGGCGTTCTGGGCCGCCCGGCTCGTCGCGCTCGGGGTGGCTCCGGAGGCCGTTCCGCTGCGCAGGCTCGGTGCCAGGCGCTCGGCCGTGCCGTGGCGCGTGCCGTCGCCGAGCCCGTGCACGCCCGCCGCGCGAAGGCGCTGGCCGGCCGGCTCCGGGACGAGGACGGGGTGGGTCCCGTCCTCGCCGCCGTGGACCGGCTGGCCGAAGGAAGCTGAGGCACCGGGTGCCACTGGCGCCCTGTCCCGCAGGTCAGGGCGCTGCGGACCCGGCGCGGGCCTCCTACGCCACGGTGACGTGCACCGTCATCTCGTCGGCCCCGGGTGTGCCCACCGTCTCGATGGTGACCCCGGTCCAGGTGCCCTGGGGCAGGTTCAGGGCCGGAGCCGTCTTCTCGCCGGCGGTGGTGTTGTCCTTGAACGGGTACAGGTCGTCGCTGTCACCGCGGTTGCCCCGGCCGAACATCCGGGAGAGGTCGCCGCGGCCGTCCGCCTGGAGGAGTTCGATGGCCAGGTTCTGTTCGTCGTTGACGTTGTCGATCGATTCGTCGACGACGTAGACGGCGATCCCCTCGTCGGGCAGGAAGGCGTCCTGGCCGCGACGGCGACGGTACTCGACGAGTATGTACTGGCTGTCGGACATGGTCGCGGGGTTCTGGATGAACACCGCTTCGCCGTCCTCCGCGGCGGGCCGCAGCCTGATGTCCCGGGTGGTCTTGTTCACCACCTGGGGCTCGATCCAGCCGTGGAACATGCGCAGCATGGCGGTCGGGAAGACCGGGGTCAGCCCGCCGTTGCCCCATGAACCGCCCGCCATCAGGCAGTAGTTGCCGAGTCCGGCCGAGCGGGTCAGCTGCTGCCGGCCGGTGTCGTAGTAGTCGGCCCAGCGCGCCGCGAGGTGGCCCCACTCGTGGGCGCAGACGCCGACGGCACTGTCCTCGGGGACGGTCAGGAAGGTGCGCGCGGACAGACCCGGACCGACGTCGACGCCGCCGGGGATCGTCCACTTGAGGCTCCACAGGTCGCCGCGCTGGGTCGTCTGCTCGGCGCCGCGTCCGGCGTGGATGACGAACAGGGCGGTGACGACTCCTTCGTCGAGCGCGTCGAAGGACGTGAAGTCGACTCCGGCATCGCGGGCCGCCAGTACGGCGTCACGCGCCAACCCCTGTGAGTTGCGTGGGAAGTTGGCGTTCATGCCGGAGTTTCCGTCGGCGTAGAAGGCGAGCGGCTGCGGCATCCGGAACCAGCCGTGCACCTCGCCCTGGACGTCGATGCCGGTGCTCGGTGACGTGTCGAAGGCGCTGACGTCGCGGTAGAACGAGCGCATGCTGCCGGTCGGGAACTCGTCGAGGCCGAAGAGCATGCTGTCGTAGTGGCCGGGGCCGTGGTCGACCTCGTGCGGCTGGTCGGGAAAGTCGACGAGCAGCACCAACGTCCGGATGGTTCCCAGGAGTTGGGACGACGGCCGGGTGATGAGCTGCTTGTCGGTGCTGGGGCCCTGGTCGAGGGCTCCGTCGTCGAGGCCGACGAGGTTCTCGCCCCGTCGTCCCGCGCGCCAGACGGTGTAGTACTCCTCGAACGTCATGCTCCCGGGCAGGCGGCGCTGCTTGAGCAGTTCGAGATAGCGGGCGTACAGCTGCGCCAGGGCCTGGGGCGACAGCGGTACCGGACAGGCTGCGGCACAGTCGTGAACTGGTCGTACAGGGCTGAGCGTATGACGCATCAGGCACCCCCTTCAGGGGACGAACCCCTCTTGCCGGACACGGAGAATCCAGAAAAATCCGGCCATGCGAAGGCCGTACACCTTCTCATAGTTGGGCCCGAGATTACTGTCAACGTGTAGTCGCACAGAGGAACTTGGGCGTGCCGAAACGGAACTCTCCGGTCCCCGACCGGGCCCGGCCCTCGGCCCGGATCTACGAGCCCTCCGGACGCCATCCCGCCGGGCGCAGGATCCCCAGGAGCAACCCCACGAGTTCGTCCACCACCTCGTCGAGGCTCGCGTCGACCCAACCCGAACTCCAGTCGTGCAGCAGGCCGTTGACGCTTCCGATGAACGCCGCGGCGGCGATCCGGTAGTCGCGGGGGACCGCCTCGCCCCGGACCGCGGCGGCCGTGGCCTCGGCGCAGACGAAGTCGATCCAGCGGGAACGGCGGGCCAGCCGTTGCCGTTCGAGCCGTGGGCTGACGCCGATGATCTCGACGAAGGTGATGCGCAGGCGGCGCGGATCGCCGGTGACGTTGGCGGCATAGGCGCGGAAGGCCGCCGTGGCGCGTTCCTCGATCGGTGCCCCGTCCGCCTCGGCGAGACCGGCCAGGGCGGCCCCCTCTGCCCAGTCGTTGACCTGGAGGTGGAGGGCGGCCAGTACGTCTTCGAGGGTGCGGAACTCCTCGTAGAACTGGCGGGTGGACAGGCCGGCGGCCTCGCTCAGGGCGGAGACGGTGGTGGCGCGGTAGCCGGGGGCGTCCCCGAAGAGTTGGAGTCCGGCGTCGAGAAATCTTCGACGCCGCTCGGACTTGCGCTCCTCGGCGGTCTTGCCACCGTAACGGCCGGTCGGCGCTCTGAGCCTGCCCGCCACTGAACCTCCCTGATCGGCCCGATGGCCAATCTTGTCCTGTCCGGAGTCTTGTGGAGAGCGGGCCCCTCTCCTTACTTTCCAGTAAGTCCAATCTGAACGTGCGCGTTTTCAGATTCTCGGCCTTGTCATGCTCCCCACACATAGGAGAGATCGGTCATGTCTGCCTTCAGAGCCCGGCACGCCTGGTCCATCGCGGCCGCCCTCGTCCTGGCCGTCACCGCGCCGGCCACCGTGTCCGCCGCACCGAACGCCTCCGCGGATCTGCGAGAGGTGATGTTCGTCGGCAACAACTGGGAGGGCACCGCCGACGTCATCAAGTCCACGGGCGACTTCGCGAAGGTCGGCCGGATCAACGTCATCCCGGACAAGGACGCGCGGATGGCGGAGATCAACGCCGACCCGATCAAGTGGATCGCCTTCATGACCATCCGCAACAGCGTGGGCGAGGGTCACGACCAGTTCGTCGACGACATGTACTCCACCCCCGACGGCAGGTCGATGGTGGTCTCCCGGCCGAGCTTCGCCGACGTGGTCTCGATCGACCTCGCCTCGGGCGACATCAACTGGCGCTTCCCCGTGTCGGGCTTCCGCGCCGACCACATGGCGGTCTCCCCCGACGGCACCCGGGTCGCCGTCTCGGCCTCCACCTCCAACACCGTGCATGTGCTGGACATCAACACGGGCAAACAGACGGGCTCGTTCGCCACGGGTGACAAGCCGCACGAGAACATCTTCACCAGCGACGGCAAGCAGATCTGGAACATGGCGATCGGCGACGTCAACACCGCGACCGACGCCCCATGGCTGGACTGGACGAAGGGCGACCGGAAGATCACGGTCGTCGACGCGACCACGTTCAAGCAGGTCAAGGTCATCGACATGCGGCAGCGGCTCGACGCGATCGGCCTCACCGACTACTCCGACGCGGTTCGCCCGGCGGCCTTCAGCCCGGACGAGTCGAAGCTGTACTTCCAGGTGTCGTTCTTCAACGGCTTCTTCGAGTACGACATCGCCACGGACCGGATCACCCGCACCAAGACGCTGCCGAAGAACCCGGCGACCAGCACGGACCGCACCACCTGGGTCAACGACTCGCGCCACCACGGGATCTCGATGAAGCCCGACGGCACGAAGCTGTGCGTCGCGGGCACGATGGACGACTACGCGACCGTGGTCGACCGCGCCACCCTCCAGGAGGGCCCGCTCGTCCCAGCCTCCAAGCCGTACTGGGCGACCGTCAGCGGTGACGGCAAGTCCTGCGTGGTCTCCGAGAGCGGCGCCGACCAGGTCACGGCGATCGACTTCAACACCGGCAAGAAGACGGTGTCCGTGCCGGTCGGCGACCACCCCCAGCGTGTCCGGCTGGCCCACGTCCCTGCCGACTGGACGGGGACGGCCGCCGACTGACCTGCTCCGCCCGGCAGCCCGGCGCCCCAAAGGGGCGCGGGGCTGTGACACTTTGCGGCTCCGCCGCGTGGGCGCGACCAGCCACAACGGACCCGCAGACGACACACCGTCCCCGGCGGAGCCCTTAGTTGAACTCCGAAGCCATCCACGAGGACAGCTCCGCCCGCGCCGCGCTCAGCACCGCAGCAGACGGCGCGGTCGCGCCATTGGTGACCAGGGCGTAGTGCAGCACGCCCGAGTCCGCCGCGGTGAGCAACAGCCGTCGGCTACCGGTGCCACCCGGCTCGGCCGCCGCGGCGATCGGAGTGGTGCGGGTGTACGCGGGCGGACCGAACACCGTCCCGAGGTCGGAGACCACCGTGGTCGACGTGTTCGGGAAGGACGCCGGAAGATGCAGTTCCGTCGGCTCGGCGCTGCCGTCGGAGCGCCAGACCTGCAGCGCGTACTGCCCCGAGCCCACCAGCTGGGCAACGTTCGGCAGGGAACTCGGCACCGGGTTCCACGTCAGCGTCGTGGAGCCGTCCCGCGAGCGGTCCTCGTAGGTGAAGGCGAGCGACCGGCCCGCCGTGGCGCTGGGGTAGACGCGGTCGAGCATCCGCGCGTCCTGGCGCAGCACGGCCTTGCCGGAGTCGTCGAGGCGTACCGCGGACAGGTCCTCGTCGTTCCAGGCGTCGCCCTCGGTCTGCACCTCGTTCGGGTTGTCGTTCATCAGCTCGCGGTGGCGGCCGTTGTAGATGTCCCACTGCCACTGGGAGCCGGACAGGACGGGACCCGAACTCGCGGGATCCGCCCACCAGTTGGCGCCCTTCACCCGGGAGTCGAGGGCCTGGTACATCGCCTTGTAGACCGTCGGCGCCTTGTCGGAGACCGAGCCGCTGAGCGGGTGCCCGAACTCACTGATGATCGCCGTCGTCCCGGTGGCCGTGGCCCGGTCGCGGACGGTGCCGAAGTCGCCGACGTACTGGCCGTCCTCGGCCTTGCCCCACATGAAGACGCCGGAGATGGCCTTCTGGTCGTAGAAGTGGGTGTTGAAGACGTAGCGCGAGCCGAGGGTCGCGTCGAGCAGTCCGCCCTCCTGCTTCTGGAAGTCGATGTTGGCGTTCCAGAACAGGTTCGGCTCGACGAAGGCCGGCTTGGCCTGCCAGCCCGCCGCGTCCATACGGGCGCGGAACTTGACGTAGAACGGCCACAGGACGTCCTTCTCCCACGCCCGGCTGGTCTGGCCCGAGTCGTAGGTGCCCGCGTGCGGCTCGTTCCACGGGTCGAAGCCGACGACGCCCGCGAACTGGGTCGCGGTGAGGTTCTGCTTCACGTACGTCATCGTCTTCTGGGCGGTGTCGAGGAAGGCGTCCTGGAGGCCGTACTTGTTGTGCCAGAAGTCGTAAGTGGCCTGTGTCACGGCCGCGTTCGAGGTGATGTTCTGGCCCCAGAACGGGCAGATGCCGCAGTACTCGTCGGGGTAGTCACCGAGGTCGACGGCCCACTTGGGGGCGCCGTCGCCGGTGTACCAGCTGTCCGAGTCGAACAGCCAGCGGGAGTAGAGGTCCTGGTGGAAGTCGGGGTACACGCGGATGCCGGCGTCCAGGAACGCACGTATCTGGCCGGTGGCCGCGGCCAGGTAGGCGGCGTCCACCTGGCCGCGTACGGGCTCCGCGTACGCCCAGGAGAGCAGGAAGCGGACGGAGTTGCCGCCGCCGAGCGCCCGGAGCGCGGTCGCGGACTTCTTGGCGTCCGCGACCGAGGCGAAGGGAAGGCCGTTGTTCTCCTTGAGTTTCGTCTCGCCGGAGACGTTGTAGCCGCGCAGCACGACCTCGCGGCCGAGGCCGTCGGTGAAGCGGCCGTTCTGGACCGTGAGGGTCTCGGCGGCGGCCGGGTCGAACCACAGATCGTCGGGGAGGGCTGAGGCGGGCTGAGCTCCGGTGGTCGTCAGGAGACCGGTCAGGAGTACGAGGACGCCGAGCAGATGCGCACGCAACTTCGACATGTGCACAACAGTCGTGGGTGCGTCTTCGACCCGTCAAGACTCCTGACTTGAGAGTAAGTCACCTTTTCCGGAATGGCGTTGGACCGATCACCCGCAGCTCACCCGCCGATTCGCCGTGTCACGTTCAGCAGGTACTCCTTGCGGTTGAGCGGGTTGTGATCGGTACGCGGCCGCTCCCGGACCGTGCCTCGCGCGAGCGGCGCGTAATGGTCGAACGCGGCCTCCAGTTCGCCCTCCCCGCTGGTCAGACCCGGTAGCTGTTGCTCAAGGCCGTGCACCTGGGCCGCGGGGATCGCGCCCTCCAGCACACACGAGGTGCCCCGCGTCTCCGTCGTCCGGGGTACCGCCCGCAGCCCGGCGAGGACCGGGAGCAGGGCACCCAGCGAGTCCACCGGGGCCTCCAGGCGGAATCGGTGCATCGGCTCGTACACCTGGCTGCCGGCCTCTCGCAGCGCGTCCATCAGGACGAGCGGGGTGAGGCCACGGAAGTCCGCCCCCGTGCTCGACATGCTCTTGTCGAAGCCCTGGTGCGCGTGGCTCTGCCGGGGCGAGTACCCGGAGTGCGTCATGGTGACCGTGCAGTCGGGGACCCGCCAGCCGTGGATTCCCTGGTCCAGGGTCTCCTTCACGGTGTCCTCGACGGCCTTGAAGAAGGCGTACGGCATCGACCCCAGCTCGACCTCCAGCCGGAACTCCACACCGGAGCCGACCGGCGCCGGATCGACGCGCAGCCCGACCGTGGCGAGGAACGGGTTGGGTTCCTCGCCGTTGAACTCGACCGCCGCGCCACTGCCGACGGGCCGCTCGACACAGATCGTCGTCGTCTCGCGGAAGCCGACGTCCAGGCCGAACTCGTCGGCCAGGGTCGCCTGGACGACCTCCTTCTGCACCTCGCCGTAGAGGGACACGGAGATCTCCCGGCGCGTCTCGTCCAGACGCAGGTTGATCAGCGGGTCCTGCTCGGCGAGCTGCGTGAGTGCGGTGTGCAGGGCGCCCTTGTCGGCGGGACGGTTCGGCACGACGACGGTTTCGAGGGTCGGCGGAGCGAAGAAGTGCTCGTACGACGGGCGCGGCACGCCGATGCTGTCGCCGATCCTGATGCCGTCGAGGCCCCACAGCTTGCCGATCCGGCCGGCGGACAGTAGTCCGTCCCGGGCGTCCGAGCCGCGTTCGAAGACACGGACCGCGGTGACCTTGCCTTCCTTGTCGTCCCCGAAGGTCACCCGGTCCCGGGTGCGGGGGGCCCCGGAGAACATCCGCGCGTACGCGACCCGCTCCCCCGCCCGGCCCCGCTCGACCTTGAACACCGTGCCGGATACCTGTCCTCCGGTGTCGCTCCGGCCGGCAGGGAGCAGGTCCCTGATGCCGGTGATCAGCTCGTCCACGCCCGCGCCCGTCATGGCGGAGCCGAAGAACACCGGGTGCACGAGTGCCTGTCCGGTCTGGTCCGCGAGTGCCGCGCGGAGCAGGCCGTTCGACACGCCGTTCTCGACGTACGCGGTGAGCAGCCGGTCGTCGTGGTCGGCCAGCACGTCGAGCGCGCCCGGGGCGAGTCCCGGGACGACACCGGCCTCGGGCGTGCCC
>NZ_JAPWHT010000038.1:0-39059 GCF_027270795.1 Streptomyces sp. ActVer | reverse complement strand
GGCGGCGACGGCGCCGCGGCGTTCGCGTTCGGCGGCCACCGCAACGGGGCGCCCGTCATCGCGGGGCTGCTCGCCCACGACACTGTGAGCGACGAGATCCTCGAACGCTGGCGGCTGCCCGGCTCACCCACCTCCCGCGTCTGGGAGGAGCGGTTCGCCGAGGAGATCTACGTGACCCTGGCGGGCAAGGCGCTCGGCGCCGCACTCGACCAGGCGGGCCTGGACGTCGGCGCGATCGACCACTTCGTGGTCTCCGGACTGCACGCGCGGGCCTGTGCGACCGTGCGGCGCACGTCAGGTGTACGGCCCGAGGCGGTGACCCCGGACCTCACCGGGGCGATCGGCAACGCGGGCACCGCCCAGCCCGGACTGCTCCTCGCCGACGTCCTCGACCGCGCCCGCCCCGGCGAGACCATCGCGCTGGTCGTTCTCGGCGACGGCGCCGGAGTCCTCCTGTTGCGCACCACCGAGGCGCTGACGACACATCGCGGCGCCCGCCCGGTCGCCGCCCAGATCGCCGCGGGCAGCGCCCCGGTGCCGTACGCCACGTACCTCTCCTGGCGCGGTCTCCTCGACCGAGAGCCGCCCCGCCGGCCGGACCCCGAGCCGCCCTACGCCCCGCCCGCGCACCGCCGGGGCGGCTGGAAGTACGGCTTCGTCGCCTCCCGCTGCGAGAAGTGCGGCACCCGGCATCTGCCGCCGGACCGGGTGTGCGTCTCCTGCCGGAGCGTCGACGCCATGACCGACGAGCCGATGGAGCACGTGCGCGGCACCGTCGCCACCTTCACCGTGGACCGCCTGGCCCACACACCGAGCCCGCCGATGCTCGTCGTGGTCGTCGACTACGACGGCGGTGGCCGGTTCCGCTGCCAGCTCACCGACGCCACCGAGGCCGACGCCGTCATCGGCGCCCGGGTGGAGATGACGTTCCGGCGCACGGTCACCGCGTCCGGCGTCCACAACTACTTCTGGAAGGCCCGGCCGGTGCGCACGGGCGACACCGACAAGACCGAGGAGACACACGGATGAGCTCGCACGGAATCCGGGACCGGGTCGCGATCGTCGGCATGGGCTGCACGACCTTCGGGGAACACTGGACCCGCTCGGCCGACGATCTGCTGATCGACGCCGTCGGCGAGGCCGTCACCTCGGCCGGCATCACTCTCGACGACATCGACGCGTTCTGGCTCGGCACCCAGGCATCCGGCGTCTCCGGGCTGACCCTCAGCAGGCCACTCCACCTGCAGTACAAGCCGGTCACGCGCCTGGAGAACATGTGCGCCACCGGCTCCGAGGCGCTGCGCAACGCGTGTTACGCCGTCGCCTCCGGCGCGTACGACGTGGCCATGGCGGTCGGCGTGGAGAAGCTCAAGGACTCCGGGATGTCCGGGCTCTCGGGCACCACCATGCCGGGCGCGGGCGACGACAGCCGCGGAGAGATCACCGCCCCCGCGAACTTCTCCCTCCTCGCCCCCGCCTACGCCGCCAAGTACGGCCTGTCGGAAGAGGAGTTGAAGGACGTCATCACCCGCATCGCCTGGAAGAACCACGTCAACGGCGCCCGCAACCCCCGCGCCCAGTTCCGCAAGGAGGTGCCGCTTGAGCGCATCAGGTCGGCGCCGGTCGTCGCGGGGATGCTCGGCGTGTTCGACTGCTCGGGGGTCTCCGACGGCTCGGCCGCCGCGATCGTCGTACGGGCCGAGGACGCCTACAAGTACACCGACAAGCCCATCTTCGTGAAGGCGCTGTCGTTCGTCGCCGGTCCGGCGGACGGGCTGCTCGATCCGGAGTACGACTTCACCACCTTCCCCGAGGTCGTCGCGTCCGCCCAGGAGGCCTACCGGCAGGCCGGAGTCACCGACCCGCGCGCCGAGATCGCCCTCGCCGAGGTCCATGACTGCTTCACACCCACCGAACTGGTGCTGATGGAGGACCTGGGTTTCTCCGAGCGCGGCCAGGCGTGGAAGGACGTCACCAGTGGGGCCTTCGACCTGGACGGCTCACTTCCGGTCAACCCGGACGGGGGACTCAAGGCCTTCGGTCACCCCATCGGCGCGTCGGGCCTGCGCATGATGTTCGAAGCCTGGCTCCAACTGCGGGGCGAGGCACCGCCGGAGCGCACGGTCCGGACGTCGGCCGAGGGACCTTCGCTCGCTCTCACGCACAACCTGGGCGGCGGACCGGGCGAATGCGTCTCCTTCGTGTCGGTGGTCGGAAACCAACTCACCGATTGAGAAAGGCGGTTCGGTCATGGGACGACTGGACGACAAGATCGCGATTGTCACAGGAGCCGCGTCCGGTATCGGCGCCGCCACCGCACGCCGCGTGGCGGCCGAGGGCGCGCACACGGCCGTGGCCGATCTGAACCTCGACGGCGCCAAGGCGGTCACCGAGGAGATCCGTGCCGCCGGAGGTTCCGCGACCGCGGTCCCGGTCGACCTCGGCGACATCGAGAGCGTACGGGCCATGGTGGACGCGGCGATCCAGACGTACGGCGGACTCGACGTCCTGCACAACAACGCGGCGGCCACCCACCTGGCCGCCCGCAAGGACCTCGCCGTCGTGGAGGCCGACCCCGCGGTCTGGGACGACACCATGCGCATCAACCTCCGCGGGACCATGGTCGCCATCCAGGCCGCGGTCCCGCACATGGTCGCGCGCGGCGGCGGCTCGATCATCAACACCTCGTCCGGGGCCGGGCTCGCGGGCGACCTGCGCAATCCCGCGTACGGCGCCTCGAAGGCGGCGCTCATCAACCTCACGCAGTACGTCGCCACCCAGTACGGCAAGCAGGGCGTGCGCTGCAACGCCATCGCGCCGGGCTTCATCGTCACGCCGGCCAGCTCCGGATCGGCGCACGGCGCGATCCGTGAGGCGATGCTCCGCCATCACCTCACCCCGCGTCTGGGCGAGCCGGAGGACGTCGCGTCCGCGGTCGTCTTCCTCGCCTCCGACGAGTCCGCCTTCATCACCGGGCACACCCTGCGCGTGGACGGCGGCCTGCTGGCCCACCAGCCGTACGTGGCGGACCTGCGGGACGCGTAGCGCTCCGGCTGGGGGTGCGACTTCTTTTGCGGCGGGCCGGTGGGGGCTTGTCGCGCAGTTCCCCGCGCCCCTTACGGGGCGCCCTCCATGGCCTCCTCGGGTGCCAGATCGCCCAAGTAGGCCGCCCGGACCGCCGGATCGCCGCGGACCTCCTCCGGAGTGCCGACGCAGATCCGGCGGCCGAAGTCGAGGACGACGACCTCGTCGCAGACGCTCATGACCATGTCGACATCGTGCTCCACGAGCAGCACACCCATGCCCCAGTCCTCGGCGAGCCGCCGGACCAGGTGGGCCAGCTCCCGGGACTCGTCGTCCGACAGCCCCGCGGCCGGTTCGTCGAGCAGCAGGACGGACGGCGAGGTCGCCACCGCTCGGGCGATGGCCAGCAGCCGCCGCTCGCCGTACGACAGGTCGCCCACCGGCCGGTCCAGGGCGCTCTCCAGCCCGAATTCCCTTATGGCGACGAGTACGTGGGCGGGCAGCGGGCGGCTGCCGGGGCGCACCAGGTCCGTGAGGTACGCCCACGGTCCGGGCCGGTCGCAGGCGGCGTACAGGTTGTCCAGGACACTCATGTCCTCGAACAGCTCCAGTGACTGGAAGGACCGGCTCAGCCCGGCCCCGGCCCGTCGGTGCACCGGCACGCGGGTCACGTCCCGGTCGCCGAGGCGGACACTTCCGGACGCCGCCCGGGTGAAGCCGGTGACGGCGTCGATGGCGGAGGTCTTGCCCGCGCCGTTGGGGCCGATGAGACCCACGACCCGGCCCGGCTCGATGTCGAAGGAGAGGCCGTCCACGGCGACGACCCCGCCGTACCGCACGGTGAGGTCCCGTACGTGCAGGGGGAGCCCGGGGGTGCGGTGCGCGGCCGGGGACGGTGCTGCGCGGTGTACGTCCGGAGCGACCGGCTCGTCACCTTCTGTCGTGTCCTGCGCGAGGGCCGTGTGCTTCGCGCGTCGCTTCGAGAGCAGTCTGTTCTCGGCTCCCGCGGCCTGCCTGCCGAGCTCCCGTCCGATGCCGTCCTGGTTGCCCACCAGGGTCAGCACCAGGATGATCCCGCCGATCAGCGGCATCCACTCGCTGAGCCCGGGCAGCACCAGGTCTCCGAAGCGGGCGCCGACCGTGCCCGCGGCGAAGGTGGCGGCGAAGAGCGGCCCGACGAGGAAGCCGACGCCGCCGATGACCGCGAGTCCGAGCGCGGTGATGGACTCGAAGCTCGCGAAGTCGGCGAAGACCACCGAGGTCGAGCGGAAGCCGGTGAGCACTCCGGCGAGCGCGGCGATGGCCGCGGACAGCCCGAAGGCGTAGAGCTTGGCCGCGCGGACGTCGATGCCGAGGGCCGCCGCGGCCCGCTCGTTCGCCCGCACCGCGATGAGCCGGCGGCCGGTTCTGCTGCGCCGGACGTTGGCGACCACGAGGGTGGCGGCCACGAACATCACCAGCACGACGGCCGCGTACCGCTGCGGATGGTCGACGCCGGAGATGCTGATCCCGAAGAGTGTCTGCTTGCCCACCGCGATGCCGTCGCTGCCCGGCGTCGTGGACAGGTCGGTGTTCTGGAAGACCATCGTCTCCAGTGTGGTGCCGAGACCGAGCGTGATGATCGCGAGGTTGACCCCGCGGGTGCGGACGGCGGGAAGGGCGAAGAGCAGGCCGATCGGCACCGTGCCCAACACGCCTGCGAGCAGGGCGAGTTCGAAGGGCCAGCCCCAGTCGGCCGCCGCGTGCCCGGCGATGAAGGCGCCGGTCCCGGCGAGGGCGTACGCCGCGAGGGAGACCTGTCCCGCGTACCCGGTGACCACGATGATCGACAGGATGATCAGTGAGAGCACCAGCGTGTTGGTGATCGCGTCGGCCCACAGCGGCGAGGACAGCCAGATCAGCAGCAGTCCGGTCACGACGGCGAGCGTCAGCGGCACCGGGCGCACCCTTCCGGTGCCCAGGGCCGGCAGCCGCTCCAGGAACGTGCCGCGCAGCGGCAGGGCCCGGCCGCGGGCGACCAGCATCAGGGCGATGACGAGGAAGGGCACCGACGCGGCGAGCCCCGTGACGTCGGAGCCGAAGCGGGTCAGTTCGGACTGCACGACCCCGATGACCAGGCCGCCGGCCAGGGTGACGGGGAACGAGGAGAACCTGCCGACCAGCGCGGCGGCGAGCGCGCTCAGCAGCAGGGTGGTCAGGCCGGTCACCGACAGGCCGATGACCGGCACGATCAGGATGCCCGTCAGGCCCGCGAGAGCCGAGCCGAGTCCCCAGTTGGCGGCGGCGATCAGGTCCGCGGACCAGCCGAGCGAGGCGGCCGCGCCCTGGTTCTCCGCGACCGCGGTCGTGCCCAGACCGAACAGGGTGCGCTTGTAGAGGGCGTGCAGGGCCACGGTGACGACGACGGCTATGCCGAGCAGCCAGATCCGGTCCTCGGAGACCGTCGCGCCGGCGATCTCCACCAGCCCGGACGGCAGCTTGGCCGGCACCAGCTGCACACTGTCGCCGTAGCGTTTGACCGCGACGGCGGTGAGCACGATGAACACCGCCAGGGTGCCGACCAGGCGCGCCAGCGAGGACGCCCTGCGCAGCGGCCGGATCACCAGCAGGTGGGTGAGCACCCCCAGCACCGTGGACCCGAGCACCCCGCACGCGACGGCGGGCCAGTACGGCACGCCGTGGTTGACGGCCAGCTCCCACTGCAGGTAGGCGCCGGCCATCCCGATCGCGCCGTGCGCGAAGTTCAGGACGCCGGAGCCCCGGTAGACCAGCACGATGCCGTGCGCGGTGAGCGCGTAGAGCGCACCGAGCCCCAGGCCGAGCAGCGCGAAACGCAGGATGTCGTCCACGTGAAGAACCTCCCAGGGCCTTACTTCTCAGAGCTCCATGAGTAGCGAACGCCGGATCGCCCGACAAGACCAGACAGCGTATTTATTTAAATAATTGTGCCGAGAGTACTTCACTAAACAAACGCCACCCTCCATGCTGTCGGCATCTCGACGTCGCCCATGACGGGCGCGAGCCCCGCGGAGGGACCATGAACGACTCACGACGACGCAGAAGTGCCACAGCGAGCTGTCTCGCCGTGACCGGAGCCCTACTGGCCGCCGGATGTGGGGGAGAGGCCTCCAGCAGCTCGTCCGACACGTCCTCGCTCAAGGGCGCGACGGTCAAGGTGATGGTCTGGGCACCGGAGAACACCCAGGGCAGCGCCCAGCCCGGTGTCCGGCAGACGGCCCAGGCCTACGAGAAGTGGATCAACGACAACGGCGGGATCAAGGGTGGCCCGCTGAAGGTGCTCACCTGCAACGAGAAGAACGACGCCGACGAGGCCGAGAACTGCGCCCAGAAGGCGGTCGCCGAGAAGGTGGTCGCGGTCGTCGGCTCGTACAGCCTCGCCGGAGACCGCTACATGCCGATCCTGGAGAAGGCCGGCATCCCCTACCTCGGCGGGACGGGTGTCTCGGCGGCCGAGTTCTCCAGCCCGATGTCGTTCCCGGTCAACGGCGGCACCCCCGTGGTGTTCGCCGCACACGGCAAGCAACTGGTCGACGAGGGCTGCAAGAAGATCTCCGGCGTACGGTACGACGTGGCAGCCGCCGACACCGTCTCGAAGTTCCTCGCGCTCGGCGTGACCGCCGCCGGAGGGGCGCCGCCCAAGGACCTCAAGGTGCCGCTCACCGCCACGGACCTCGCCCCGCAGGTCGCCGCCGCGACCAAGGGCACCGACTGCGTGAGCGTCATCCTGGGCACACACTCGGACCTGTTCGTGAAGTCGTACGTACAGTCCGGCGCCAAGACCGAGCTGGGCAGCGTCGTCGGCAACCTCACCCCGGAACTCGCCGAGAGCACCGGCGGCGCCGGCAGTCCGCTGAACGGCGCCGCGATCACCGGCTACTACCCGCCGACCTCCGACCCCGCCTGGAAGGACTTCGTCGAAGCCACCAAGGGCGACGGCCTCGACACGTCGAACGGTGCCAACGCGACGGCCTGGGTGGCGTTCAAGGTCTTCACCGAAGCCGCCAAGAAGCTGCCGACGATCTCGGCCAAGGCCCTGGTCGAGGAGCTCAACACCACGAAGGGCATCGGCACCGGCGGCCTGACCCCACCGCTGACCTGGGCGGAGTCGACAGCTCTGCCGATCAAGGGTCTGAACCGCATACACAACACCACCGCCACCGAACTGACCATGCGCGACGGAAAGATCGAGTGGGCCAAGTCCGGGTCGACCTTCATCGACGTCCGGAAGGTGCTGACGGGCGGCTCGGCCGGCTGACCTCCGGCATACGAGAGCCCTGCAGCCCGAGGAAGGAGAACGTCCGTGCACGACACCGGACAGCCCCTGATCGTAGCCCGCGCACTGTCCGCCGGCTACGGCACCGTGCCCGTACTGCGCGACCTCGACATCGAGGTCCGCCCCGGTGAGGTCGTCGCTCTGCTCGGGCCCAACGGCGCGGGCAAGAGCACGACCCTCCGGGTGCTGTCGGGAGAACTGGCCCCGATGAGCGGCGAGGTGCGCTGGCTGGGTGGTGCCGGCCACGCACCACTGCACCGCCGCGCCCGCCAGGGGCTGGCCTACGTCGGTGAGCGGGCGGTCTTCACCCGTCTCGACACCGCCGACAACCTGCGCGTGGGCCGGGTGACGACGGACCAGGCCCTCGCGCTCTTCCCCGAACTGGAGAAGCGGCTCAGGACCGGTGCCGGAATGCTGTCGGGCGGAGAGCAGCAGATGCTGTCGCTGGCACGAGCCCTGTGCCGTACGCCCAAGCTGCTCCTCGCGGACGAACTCTCCCTCGGTCTCGCCCCGCTCGTGGTCGACCGCCTTCTGCGCGCGGTGCGCGAGGCGGCCGACCGCGGGCTCGGCGCACTGCTGGTCGAACAGCACGTGCGCAAGGTGCTGGACATCGCCGACCGTGTGTACGTGCTGCGCCGCGGCCGGATCGTCATGACCGGGACCCCGAAGGAACTGCGCGCGAACCTGGACGAGATCGAGTCGTCGTACCTCGCGCACAGGACAACTGTGACAACCGATTGAGGTAGGTGCTGTGGCAAGCGCACGCGAGCAGATCCGAGCCCTGGTCCGGTCCGGCGACACCTTCGGCCAACCCGCCGAAGACATGGCGGAGCTGCAACTGGAGGCCGCGCGGGAGGCCTTCGCCGCCCACCGCGAGCGCGTCCCGCTGCTGCGCACCCGGGCGGAGGAGACCGCCGTGCGGGAGGTCACCGGCCTCGACGACCTCGTGCCCCTCCTCTTCTCGCACACCAGCTACAAGTCGTCCTCATCACCGCCGGCCGCTGGGACCGGCTCCTGCGCTGGTACTCGACCGTGTCGGTGGTCGAACCGGACGAGGTCGACGTCGGCGGCGTACGTGACATCGACGAGTGGACCGAACGCGTCACCGCCGCCGGCCACCGCCCCTACATCACCAGCGGCACGTCCGGGAAGGTCTCCTTCCTCAACTGCGACGGCACCGACCTCCGGTTCCTGCACGACATCCTGGAGAACCTCACCTGCTGGCCCGACCCCCTGCCACCGGACCCCGTCCGCCGGGCCTACCTGCTCGCTCCGGCGAGCGGACCGATGCGGTCCATCGACGGCTTCCGATGGCATGCGGACGTCTTCGCGCTTCCCGGCGAGACCCGGCTGCTGACCGAGGACCCGATGCGGGTGTCCGAGCTGATGAGCAGCGCGCTGCTGCGCCGGCGGATGGCGGAGGGCATCGCGACCCCGCAGGAGATCAGCTCCTTCGAGTCCGCTTCCGGCTCGCGGGAGGAGGAACTGGGCGCGGCCATGGGCCGGATCGTCGACGACATCGCCGCCCACCGCGACGAGCCGCTGCTGATCGCCGGGATGAACAACCAGCAGTTCACCCTGATCCAGGCCCTGCGCGCCCGGGGCGTACCCGACGGCGGCCTCCACCCCGACACCCTGGTGCTCAGCGGCGGCGGCAACAAGGGCCGTGCGCTGCCCGACGACTACCAGCAGCAGTTCGCCGCCTTCTACCAGGGCGTACGACGGGTACGCAGCTACGGCATGACGGAGCTTCAGGGCTCCTGCCTTGCCTGCGAGAAGGGCAACTACCACGTGCCGCCGTGGGTGATCCCGCTGGTGCTCGACCAGGCGGGCGAGAAGCTGCTGAACCCCGAACACGGCGTCGTGGAAGGACGGTTAGCCTTCCTGGACGTCTCCCTGGAAGGCCGCTGGGGCGGACTGATCAGCGGCGACCGGGTCTTCGTGGACTTCTCACCGTGCCCCTGCGGCAGATCGGGCCCGGCCGTCCTGCCGGACATCCAGCGCTACGGAGACCTCGGCGGCGACGACAAGATCACCTGCGCGGCCACACTCGACTCCTATGTGAGGGGAATGATCCACGGATGAGCGGTACGACGCTGCAGGGCGAACCCTCGGTCCTGACGGAGGTGGTGCACGTCGTGCGGGGCGAGGTCGACCAGGCCCCGACCGTCGGTCACGGCCGCGGAGGCTCGGCCTTCACGGCACCGGCGCTCGATCTGGACCGCCTGGTGTGGCCGCGCACCGAAGCCGGACCCGCCTTCGACGTGCCCAGCGCGGAGATCGTCGACCTGCTGGTGGAGACCGGCGAGGCACTCAAGGCCGACCGGGAAGGGCTGCTCGCCGAAGCACTGGACCGCATGGTCCGGGTCAGCCCGCTCCCCGCCGAGGTGCTCGAACGCGCCTACGCCGTGCTGTGGCGCAGCTTCCAGCGGACCAACCTGCACGCCCAGATCGACCACGAACTCGGCGGAGCGGACGTGCTGGACGGCTGGCGCGAGGTGCGGCTGCCCGAGGGCCGGATCGCCGCTTCTATCCGCTGCAACGGCTCATGCGCTGGGTGAACGACGAGTAGCTGGGCACTGTGCCGAGGGGCGCTTCCTCCACACGGAGGAAGCGCCCCTCGGCACAGTGCAGCGATGGCGCGTTCGTCATCGCGTACTCGTGCTCAGCAGTTGCGGATGCTCCAGACGGGGGTCCAGGTGTAGGAGTGCAGGGCCGAGTCGGGCCTGAAGGAGTGGAGGACGTTGCCGCTCTGGCCGTAGAAGTACGAGGTGACGCCTCCGGTCTGGAAGTCGTAGTAGTAGCCGGCACCGTTCCAGTACGACACGTAGTACCGGTTGCAGGAGTAGAGGAAGAAGATCTCCCAGCTGTTCGTGGTGGGATCCCAGACCTCCGTGCAGAGGTTTCCGCTGGGGCAGCTGAAGGTGCCGCCGGGTGCCACGTGGATGGAGCTGGCGGACGGCGAGACGCTCGGGGAGTTCGCGGCAGCTGACCGGGTCGACGCCGACTGCGCGTCCTGCGGCGCCGGTGGCGCGGTCAGGACCCGGCCGACCGCACTGTCGTCCGAGGCGACGGCTGCCTGGGCCGGGCCGGCGGTGAACACAGCCGCCAGCATCAGAGCCAAGGCACCGATGAGTCCGAGGACGGAGCGCCTGGCACGCACTCCGTGAACACTATGCATTCTGCGCATTCGGTTGATCCCCCTGTTCAGGACGCGACATACGAGGCACCCGGTGGCGGTGGGGCCCGTTCGTGGTGCCAGGCTGTCGTCGGCCGGCGAGTCGCCGCCACACGTTGAAGCCCTGGCTTAAACGGAAGCCCCCACTCAGGCGCCTCGCGCCTCACGCCTGGCGTCAACGGGCAGGCGTGAGGCGTCAGTTTTCAGGCGTCGGGGGGCCGTACGGCGTGTGCGGCGTGTGCGGCGTGTGCGGCGTGTGCGGTGCGCCGTCGAGGAGGACGAGCCCGGCTGGAGTGATGGTGTGCAGCACGTGCTTGCTGCGGCGCACGCTCAGCAGTAGTCCGGCCTCCCGCAGCACGGCCGTGTGCTGGCTCACCGCCGCCCCGGAAATGCCGATCCGCTCCGCGAGTTCACCGGTCGTACGCCCGGTCACGACGTCCTGCAGGATGGCGGCCCGGGTGCGCCCGAGCAGCGCGCCCAGGCCCGCGTCCCGGCCCGTGGCGCCGGGCATCAGCGCCCAGCCGAGCGTGTGCTGGATCGGGTAGACCAGGACCGGCGTGCGGTCGGGGAGCGGTACGGCGAGAGTGACGGGTCGTCGGGAGCAGAAGAAGGATGGTTGCAGCAGTAACCCCCGCCCATCGAGCCGTAGTTCGTGGTCGACCGGGTAGTCCGCCTCAAGTACCGGCGGCTGCCACCGCAGTACGGGCCGGAGGCTCGCCAGCAGCCCGTCGGTTCCGCCTCCCAGCACCGCCCGGGCGCGTACGGCTCGGTCGGCGTCCACCTGCGCCCGGATGTGCGGCCAGAAGGCGGCGAGCGCTCGCCGGTGGTACCCGTGCAGCGCGGCGCCGAGCCGTTGCAGGGCTTCGAGAGTGCCCTCGGCGAGAGCACGGGCCTCGGCAGGCAGCGGTCTCGGCCGGGTCGGGGAGGCGGCGAGCGTGGCCAGATCGCCGCGCAGGTCGGCCCGGGGCGTGCCGAGCACGGTGTCGACCGCGCTCTCCAGCCCGAGGGAGCCGCCCAGGTCGGGCGTGAGGAAGTCCGGGAAGTAGCCGCGGGGCGGCAGCAGTGCGGCGAGCAGCCCGTCCGTCGGACCCAGCCGTGGCCGCACGATGCGCCGCCACTCGCCGAACGCCAGAGCGTTCTCCTCCCTGATCAGGGCCTGGAAGCTGTTGACGATCTCCCACAGGGGGTCGGGGGCGGCGGCGACACGTACATGTGCGATGTCGTCGGCCGTGAAGTGCACCCGCAGCATGGGGATCTCCGACGGTGGGCGGTCATCAGGCGAACGGTGGTGCCCAACGACAGTGATGCAGCCCAACTGCCCGGGCAAGGGGGCGCATTCGGTCACACGGGCTCTTCTGGTCCCGCCCCAGGTCTTCCGCCGACGGCGCTTTCAACGCGGTGTCTCGTTCTCCGTAGTGACCTGTTCCTGAAGGCGACGGGTCGAGACGAGGGACTGTGCGCGGTGGGGCCACTGATCGAAGGCATCCGGACCATCGCGTGTGGGCACGCCCAGCAGCCGGCCACACTCACTCCGCGCGAGGCCGAAGTGCTCCCTGGTCGCCGCCGGGCTCAGCGACGACATCGCCGCCCGCCTGTTCGTCGCCGCCGTCACGGTCACGGCACATGTGGCGACGGTTCGTCGCGGCAGCGCTTCACGCGGCCTGGGCCTGCGCACCCAAACGTGTCCCTGAGCCATTCGCTGATCCGGTGCGACTGCACCAGGGAGTCACCCGGCGATCAGCCGTGAGGCGCACGTCCACGACTGGTGAGTGCTGGCAGAGTCAAGGTGAGCCACCGGGCTCGTGCCTCGGAGGACCGGTCGGAGGGGGCAGTGGATAGGAGCAGGCAGAAGTCTTCAACCGTGACGTCCGGGTGAAGGTCCCCGGAGGTCTGCGCCGCAGTGATCAGTGTGGCCAGCGCGGCACGCGCCCTGGCCTCCTCCGCCGTGTCGGTCGAGGCGGCGCCCAAGGCTTGAGCGGCAGTCTTGACCACTCGGTCCCTGGCGGATGCCTCCATCAGCAGCAACAGTCACCGGGGCGGCCGCATCGCCTTCGAGGACCTCAACTCACACCATGCGTACGACCGGCAGGCCGCCTACGCCCAGTCCAAGCTGGCAAACCTCCTCTTCACCTACGAACTCCACCGCAGGCTCACCTCCGCGGGTGCTCACACGTCGGCCCTGGCCGCACACCCCGGCGGGGCGTCCACCGGTCTGACCCGCAACGCCCCCGCCCACATGCGTCTTCTCAACACCGTCCTCGGCCCGCTGCTGACTCACAGCGCGGAACGTGGCGCGCTGCCGGTTCTGCGCGCCGCCACGGATCCGGCCGCGCTCGGCGGTGAGTACTACGGCCCGAAAGGCCTCGGCGAGATGCGCGGAGACCCCCGTCGCACCGATTCCCACCCCCGTTCCCACGACGCGGAGGCCCAGCGACGGCTGTGGGTGCTCTCGGAGGAACTCACCGGCGTCCGATACCCCCTCTGAAGCCCGCCGGCCCGCGGCGACCGGGGCCGGTGCGATCCGAACGACAGCCCTCAGGTCGCCCGCCGGAGGGTCATGCCCGCGGCCGAGATCAGCGCCGTACCCCGCCTGTGCGGCGGTCGCCCATCCGGTCTCGTCGGCTGCGGCCGCGCGAGCAACGGCAGCGTGTGTACCGGAGTGGGGCCGGGGACAGGAGACGGAACCATCGCCTCCGGCCCCATGGCTTCCCGCCGGACGGTAGGTCCACATCGCAGGGATGAGTCCGGAGGGCTCGCAGACTTCAGGCTGCCGTCTGGGCCGGCGTCGGCGTCGGCTGTGTGCGGCCCCCGGGACGGGCGTCGCTTCGGGGCGTCGAGGCCAGCCGAGTGTGGAAGAAGCCTGCCAACTCGGCGATGGCGGGCGTCACGTACTCGTCCTTGTGGTACAGGTCGACGTGGCGGGCGCCGTCGATCCAGTGGAGCTTCTTGTCGGCCTGTCGGACGACGGACGCCTGCGCCGCGTTCCGGGGCTGCGCAGGGAGGAGCTGGCCCAGCTCGCGCACGTGAGCGTGGACTACGTCGTCAGGCTGGAACAGGGCCGCACCCGCCGCGTCTCCCGCCCGGTCCTGGACGCGCTCGCCGACGCGCTGCAGCTCGCCCCGGACGAACGCTCCTACCTGTTCGCCCTGGCCGATGTGAGCCCCGGCGCCCGCCCGCGGCTCTCGGGCAGGCCGGAGGTCGCCCCACGGCTGCGGAGCCTGCTGGAGGGCATGCACGACGTTCCCGCGATGGTGCTGCATCGGCGTATGGACGTGCTGGCCTGGAACCGGGGAGCGGCGGCCCTGCTGACCGACTTCGGCACGCTGCCGCCGGCCGAGCGCAACCTGATCCGGCTGACCTTCCTCGACGACTCCTTCCGCGCCTTGTACGCGGACTGGCCGCGCGCCGCACGCGAGTGCGTCGCCGTCCTGCGGATGGAGGCGGGCCGCCGCCCCGACGACCGGACCCTGACCGCCCTGGTCGGTGAACTCAGCGTCCACGACACGGACTTCCGCACCTGGTGGGCCGGCCACCAGGTGCGCGGGCCGAGGCAGCTCACCAAGACCTACCACCACCCGGTCGCGGGCACCGTGACCCTCGACGTCCAGCAGTTTTCCGTCGACACCCACCCCGACCAGCTGCTGGTGGCCTACACCGCATCCGACTCCCAGGAAGCACTGCGCTTCCTCCTGCAATGGACACCGACGAACCCCTCCGCACCGCTGCGGAAGACGGCCACACCGCAGTGATCCGAACGGCAGTCTGTGCTCGAGATCCAGCGGTCGTCCGCAGCGAACGTGAGACGGACGGGGCAGAGGGCGCGGCCGCCGCGGAACTGGCACGGCCGGCTGAGGGTCGTGAGCGACTTGCCGAACGCCGCACACACCTGCCCGCCCGGGGTTTCCGTGCCCTCGCTGTGGCGTCGGGCCCGCGAGACGACGCTCCCGTCTGTGACCCGTCGTCGACCGGCTGGGGACGGGTCACAGGCGGATGACGATCAGGGCGGTGTCGTCGGTGCTGCCGGTGGAGGGAAGGAGGTCGGCCAGGAGGGCATCGGCCAGGGCCTCGGGGTCGGATTGCCGGTGGTGGGTGAGGGAGGCGGCGAGGCGGCCCAGACCGGTGTCGATGTCCTCGCTACGGCGTTCGATCAGTCCGTCGGTGTACAGGACGAGGGTGGCGCCCTTGGTGAAGGGCGTGCGGGCCTGGGGGCGGGGCACGTGTTCCGGCCGGGCACCGAGCGGCGGGTCGGTGGCCTGGTCGAGGAAGATCACGGTGCCGTCGGGGTGGAGCAGGGCCGGCGGAGGGTGGCCCGCGCAGCTGTAGGTGATGGTGTGGTCGTTCCAGTCGATGAAGGTGGTCACTGCGGTGGCCGACTCGGCGCCCTCGACGAAGCGGGCGTACAGGCCCAGGGCGTCCAGGGCCGGGGCGGGCCCGGCGGCGACGCGGCAGGCCGCGCTCAGGGCGCTGCGCAGCTGTCCCATGGCGCAGGCAGCGGCGAGGCCGTGGCCGACGATGTCGCCGACAGCGACTGCGAGGCTTTTCCCGGGCAGGTCGACCAGGTCGTACCAGTCGCCGCACACGTTCAGGGAGCCGACGGCGGGCTGGTAGCGCACGGCCGCCCGGTGGTGTCCGAGGGGTCTGGGGGCGGGCAGCATCGCCTCCTGCAGGGCCAGGGCGACCTCGCGTTCGTGGGCGTGCGCCGTGCGTAGCCGCTCGTTGACCTCCTGCAGCTCGCGGGACCGGGTGTAGAGCTCGGCTTCCAGCACGCGGGCCCGGCTGTCGCGGCCCGGGCCGCCGCGGGCGCGGATGAGTTCGGTTACCTCCTCCACCCGGTGCACGACCAGCACGACCTGGCCGTCGGGGCCGCAGACGGGTGCGTTGACCGGGCTCCAATAGTGTTCCTGCCAGTGGCCGGGGCGCTTGGGGTCCTCGATGTCGTAGCGGAGCAGGGCCATGGTGTCGCGTTCGCCGGTGGCCGCCACCCGCAGCATCGACGCGCGGGTCTCCCGCATGCCGGCCGCGGCCGGGGCGTTCGGGTTTTCGGGGAAGACGTCGAAGATGTAGCGGCCCAGCAACTGTTCGCGGGTGCGTCCGGCGAGCCGTAGGAAGTCGTCGTTGGCGTCGGCGTACACCAGGTCGGGGGTGAGCAGCGCCACCATGCCGGGCAGGGCATGGAAGACCGCCGCGTAGTCGATCTGCGGTTCCCTCATGTACTGCCTGCCTCGACGTCGAAGGTCACTGTGCCGTTCCACGATAGGAGCGAACACGCCACAGGGCCCGGCCACCGCTCCTCCGCGGCCCGGCAGCTTCATACCGCCGGCATGAGCCGCGAGACCTGCGCCGGCGAATTCTCCACCTGCGCCCGGCACACAGCGAGACCGCCTCCCGATACTCTCCGAGGCCCAATCGGGTTCCCGTGCGGACGGCATGAGACCACCGACCAGCGTCACTGCATCCAGGCGCTGCCGCCGGCGCACGCTTCACGTGCCGCCGACGGCATGGGCAACATCATGCGCCAGCAAAGCGCTCGCGGCTTCACCCTCCGTACGAGGGGACAGGCGGCCACCGGAGTCGCGACGAACGCGAGGGTGCTGACGCTTGGCGGCGCTCCTCATGTTCTGCGCAACTGCGCTCGCCGGGTCTTGCGCTACGAGCCGTCCCGCAGTTTCGTACAGGCGCTCGCGGGTGAAGTGGATGTCGTCGAGGGTGACGAAGCAGCAGCCGTCGCGGGTCGGCGACTGTGCCTCGAAACCGATGGAGGCGGGCGTGGACGTGTAGTCGAGAGTGAAGAAGCGGATCGTCCTTCAGGCCTTGCCGTCGACGCAGGCGTGGTCTGCGAAGGTCTGATCGATTCGGGAGATACGCAGCCACACCGTCCGTCGACAGAGAAGGTCTTGGCATCGTCCGCGACTCCGCGGGCGACTACGGAACGACCATGGGTTCGCGGTCGGGGGAGTACCCGAAGAGGAGCTTGCCCCAGCGGCGGTCATCAACCCACAGGAGCAGCACGCCGGTGTCGAACATGGACTCGAAGTCGTCGGCGACGCGTGCGCTGAACTGGAGGTCGCAGTCCGGGGGACACTGAAGGGGGCTCGGCATTGGGCATGGACTGTGTCGTTCCCTCTTCCGTGGTCGGCTTGCGAAGCGCTCGAACGCGGTGAAGGCGAGGTCGTCCCGGCTCGGGAAGTGGTCCGGCAACGATCCGAGGGGCACGTCGGTGGCCTTGTCGATGGTGCAGTGGGTCGAGCTGCTGAGCCCTCGCTCCTCAATGAGGCCCAGTGTCACCTCCAGGGCGAACGTCGTTGCGGCTCGGTTCGCTGCAATGCGGCACTCATCGGCTCGACACTCCTCATGTCGGCGCTCTGGACGTCGGCGCTCTGGCCGAGTGCTGCTACCTGCGCCTCGTCCGACTGGCGGTTACAGGCAGTGGCAACGAAGCCGCTCTCGCGGTCCATAAGGATGTTCCGACAGGTCGAGTCAGGCCCTGGGCGGTGGATCAGGTCGCGCACTGCTCGAGGAGGGCCCGCCGTACGGCAATCCTTCGCCGGCCCTGCTGATCTGAAGGGCAAGGCCCCGGCGGCTGCGGGCCCTTGGACCGTGGGCCCGCCGGTTCGGCCGACCGCAGAGGCCACTCGGCAGTCGTGGAGCCGAGGGCCGCCCGCTTCTCGCGGACCCTGATTGCGCGGTGCGCGGTTTCTCTCCGCTCCGCCGCGTCTGATGGGTTGCCCTCGGCTCACTTCCATGGCACCACGGTCCACCGGCGAGCAGTAGGCCCGAACGGTCCAGGCGGAAGGGTCGACCGGCCCTCGACGGCGCGGGGCCGTGGCACGGCCGATCTCGGCCTGGGCTCTCTATCCGCGGTGCAGTACGACCTTGAGGGCGCCGGTCTCGGTGCCGTGCGAGAAGACCTCGTAGGCGTCCTCCATCCGGCCGAGGCCGAACGTGTGGGTGACGAGCCGGGAGATGTGCAGACGTCCGGATGTCACCAGGTTGAGCAGCCAAGGAGTGGAGGAGGTGTCCACCTGGCCGGTGCTGATCGTCACGTTCTTGCGCCACAGTGCCTCGAGGTGCAGCGTGGCGGGCTTGCCGTGCATGCCGATGTTGGCGATGTGCCCGCCCGGGCGTACGACCCGTGTGCACAGGACGAAGCTGTCCGGATCTCCGGCGGCCTCGATGACCACGTCGGCGCCTGGCCCGTCCGCGAGATCGGCCACCAGCCGTCCGGGGAGCTCGGCGGCGTCGGCCCCGAGGCGGGTGGCGGCTTCCAGCCGGGAGCGGGACAGGTCCACGGCAATGATTCGGCGCGGTGAGTAGATCCGCGCGGTGAGGACGGCGGCAAGCCCTACGGGACCGGCGCCCACCACGACGACGGTGTCGCCGGGGCCCACGTGTCCGTTCCGCACACCGACCTCGTAGGCGGTGGGGAGGACTTCGGAGAGCTGGACGGCGTCATCGAGCGCCAGGGCGCCGGGCCGCCGGTGGGTGGAGTGGTCGGCGAAGGGCACCCGTACGAACTCGGCCTGGGTCCCGTTGGCCAGATCACCGAGGATCCACCCGCCCCCGCCGCGGCATTGTCCGAACATGCTGTCCCGGCAGAACCGACAGTGGCCACAGGCCGAGACGGATGACACGATCACCTGCTCCCCCGGGGCGATGGAGTGAACCTCGCGGCCGACTTCCATCACCTCGCCGACCGCCTCGTGGCCGAGGATCGTCCCTGGCTTCACCTCCGGCAGGTCGCCGCGCAGTATGTGCAGGTCAGTGCCGCAAATGGTGGTGGCGTCGACACGCACGACGGCATCGGTCGGGTCCTCGATCGCCGCATCCGTGACCGTGTCCCAGGAGGCTTGTCCGGGGCTGTGGTAGACGAGTGCTCGCATGGTCACCCACTCCCTGGCTGACGCAGCCCTCTCCTACACCGTCACTCTCGAACGAGGTCCGGGCAACCGGGGCCTGTCGGATCTGCCGGACTCCTGATTCCTCAGATGCAGGACGCGAACCTGTCCGATACGGCTGCCTCGCTCGCGTCCGCCAGTGCGCCGAGGCGGTCTCCCACCCCCGCAAAGGCCGACTCGGTGCGGAACGACACGGCCGCAGAACCTCTCCGGAGTCCTGGCCTGCACCGGCCGGTGACTCCTCGCCCTCGCAGCCGTGATCCGGCACAACCGACCACCCGCGCGGACCGTGCGAGGAGCTCCATCCGTGCGTCGAGCCCGACGGCGCTCAGAAGTTGCGGCGGGTCGGCCGACGGGACGGTGGGCCCGGGTTGGCCGAAGCCCGGCTCGAACCCGTCGACCCGTCGACAGACGACCGCGCGCCGGCAGCCGTCAGGCGGCCTGCTCTCCGAGTGGGAAGAGGGCTTCGGCAGGCTCTTCGCGCGGCACGGGGCCTGCGCTGCGGACCCCGTGTCACACGGCAACCGGACGCCTGTGGCATACCCCCGGTCAGCTCCGGCATCGGCCCCATTCCTCTGGCTAGCCCGGCTCCATGTAGGGGCGGCGGAAGACTGGGGCCTGGCTGGTGGCGCGCGGGCGGATGGCTGCCAGCGCCTGGACGACCGCTGCCTCCAGGGAGTCGCTCGTGTCGACCCGGACGGCTTCCGGCCACGGTGGTTCCGTGGCCGCCATGGCGGTGGCCACGTCGAGGTCGGCGTCGGATGTGCCGGGGGCGCGGGTGGCGAGGCGGGCGGCCGTCGTCCCGTCCGGAACCTGGCAGTGCAGGGCCACCAGGTCGGCGTGGGTGCGTTCGGCCATGGCCACGGCGGCTTCGCGCTGTCCCGCGTCGGACCAGGAGGCGTCCAGGACGACGGACTCGCCGCGGGACAGGAGTGTGGATGCGCGGTCGAGCAGCGCCACGTACGTCTTGTTGGTCCATTCGGGTGAGTACAGTCCCTCGCCGTAGGCGGCGGCCGCCGACTGCTCGGCCGGTATGCCTGCCAGTTCCTTGCGGAGGCGGTCGCTGCTGAGCAGTGTGACGCCCAGACGATCGGCGAGTGCGCCGGAGAGCGTCGACTTCCCGCTGCCCGGGAGACCGCCGACGAGCGTCAGGCCGACGGCGGAGGCACGCAGGTGGCGCAGGGCGGTCGTGATCAGCCGGTGTGCCGCCGCCTGCGCACCGGGCGCGCCCTGGTCGGCCTGGATCAGGGAGACCTTGGCACGGACGAACGCGCGGTAGGCGACGTAGTGGTGGCGCAGGGAGGGCGGTGCGGGGTCGCCGGAGTACTCGCTGTACCCGGCGAGGAAGAACGCCGCGGACTCCGGTGCGCCGAGCTGTTCCAGATCCATGGCCAGGAAGGCGGCGTCGTCGAGGCCGTCGACGTAGCGAAGACTGTCGTCGAACTCCAGGCAGTCCAGGACGCGCGGGCCGTCGTCGAGGCAGAAGATGTCCTCGGCGAGCAGGTCCCCGTGGCCGTCGACCACCCGACCCTCCTCGATCCGCGCGTCGAACAAGGGCTCGCGGCCGGCGAGATAGCGGCGCACCAGCCGCTCGGTCTCCGCCACGCCGTCCGGCGCTGTGCCGTCCTCGGACAGCTCGCGGACCTGGGCGAAGCTCGCTTCCCATCGCAACGACAGCGCGTCGCGCGTGCCCTGCTTGTCCACCTCTCGGCTGCGCGACTCGCTCGCGTGATGGGCGGCGAGCAGCCGGGCGACATCCCGCAGGGCGTCGTCGACGGCCGAACCTTCCCGTACGAGATGGGAGAGGCGGCGCTCGGTGGGCATGCGGCGCATCACCACGACGGGTTCGGGCACGTCCGCGTCAGGGCTGCTGAGTTCGCCCACGCCGAGGTAGACGTCGGGGGCGAAACGGCGGTTGAGGGCGACTTCCCGCTCGCACGCCGCCCGCCGGGCGGCCACCGTGGTGTAGTCCAGGAACGTCAGGTCCACCGGCTTCTTGAGTTTGTAGGCGCGGTCTCCGACGAAGAGGACCACCGCGGTGTGGGTCTCGCGTACCGCGGCGCGCGCCGGTGACGGAGTTTCGCGAGCGGCACCGAGCCGGAGTACGGACGCGTCCGCCCGCTGCTCCGACACCACCGGCTCCCCGTGACGGCGGGGCTCAGTCATGCGGGACGACGGCGACGGGGCAACGCGCGTGGTGGACGGCTGCCTGGGCCACGGGGCCCAGGCGTGGTCCCAGGTTGGGGTGGTGCTTGCGCCGGCCGACGACCAGCAGGTCGGCGCCCTCGGCGGCTCCCACGACGGCCCTTGCGGGGCTTTCGAGGCGGGTGGTGTCGGCCACGTCCACGCCCGGAAACTTCTCGCGCCAGGGTGGGAGGGCCTGGCTCAGGTGCTTCTGCGCGTCCTGGATGATCTCCCTGGTCACGGTGTGATCCACGCCCCAGGGGGTGTACGCGTGGAGCGGCGTGCTGAGGCCGTGGATGGCGCGGAGGGGCACATTCCGGGCCGCGGCGGTGGTGAAGGCGAATTCGAGCAGGTCGTCGCACGGGGCGCGCAGCTCCAGCCCCACCACCACACCGCCTGCCGCACCTGATTCGGGCGTCGAGGTTCTTTCTGCGCGCTTGTCCGCACGCACCAGGACCACGGGCCGCTCGGCGCGTGCCACGACGATCATGCTGATGTCACCGAGGAAGTAGCTCTCCACGGGAGTCAGGCCCCGCGAGCCGAGTACGAGCATCTCGGACTCCGACGCCGCGTGGAGCAGCGCGTCCTGGGCGTCGTCGGCGACCAGGTTGCCGACGACGGTGAGGCCCGGGTGGCCCGCCTGGAGTTCCGTCTGAGCGTTGTGCACGAGCCGTTTCGCCCAGTAGTTCTGGTCCATTTCCGCCGGGACGTGGGTTGGTTCCGGCACCAGCAGGGGCCATGCGTGCAGCAGACGCAGGGTGAGTCTGCGCCGCTCGGCTTCGTCTGCGGCCCAGTGGGCAGCGGCAAGGCTCTCGGGTGAGCCGTCGAGGCCCACGGTGAGGACTCGTTCCATGGCGACTGCCTCCATTTCGTTAGAAGCTGGAAGGACGGTGGGTGTGGCCGCTGTCCGCGCTGCCGCGGTCTCCGTGCGTAGGCGGCCCGTGCAGGCCGGCTGTGGGCGTAGTCGGCGCAGCGCATGAGCATCTGTGCCGGCGCGTTGACCACGGCGCTTCTCCATCGAGGAGTACCCCAGATCTCCTCGCGGCGCATGTGGTCCCCGGAAGAGCGGACAACCGACGGGCCTGAAGTCCGGCATGAGGAGGCGGAAGCAATGGCGGTTCCCCTGGTGGTCGGCATCGACGGGTCCGAGGCGAGTTTCGAGGCGGTGGACTGGGCCGCTGACGAGGCACTCCGACACGAGGTGCCGCTCCATCTCCTGCACGCGGCCGCAGCGGACCACGAGGCGTCCGACCTGGTCGCCGCCGCCTCGGAGCGTGCCAGGAAGAGCGCACCCGCGGTACGGCTGTCGAGTGAGCTGCTGTATGAGGACGCGGCGTCCGCCCTGGTGGGCAAAGGGCACAACGCCCTCGCGCTGGTACTCGGGTCCAGAGGGCTCGGAGGTCTCGCCGGGCTGCTTCTCGGCTCGGTCAGCCTGCATGTGGCCGCCCATGCCGACTGCCCGGTCGTCGTGGTGCGCGGCGGGGTGGAGCACCGGCACGGCCGGTTCGGGAGCGTCGTCGTCGGCGTCGAGGCCGGGAAGTGCAGCGGTACGGCCGTGCAGTTCGCCTTTCGCGAGGCCCAGGTGCGGGGCTGCCGACTGGTGGCGGTGCATGCCTGGAGTGTCCCGGTCGGGAACCCCGGGCCTCCGGGCCTGTCCGGATATGCCCTCCAAGCCCTTGAGAGCCCGCCGGCGCAGGTTCTCGCCGACGCGCTGCGCGGCACCGCGCAGGAGCCGCCGATCTCCGCGGGCAACGCGAAGGCCGCCGGTTGGGTGATGGGCGCCATGACAGCGGTCGGCGTGTACGCCGGCCTCGTCGCTGTGCGAAAGGGCATGCACGTGGCGCTGAACCGCAGGCGGTACGCGCAGTGGGACACCGAATGGGACCTGGTGGAGCCCCTGTGGTCCGCGCGGTTCGGACAGTGAACGAACTCGTGGCGCCTCATCGGTGTCCAGGAGGAGGTGACGCAGATGTCCTCGGCGACGACCACTGATCTGTACGAGGTAACGATGGCGATGTCGTACCTGCGCGAGGGGATGACCGGCCCGGCGACGTTCAGCCTGTTCGTCCGCGACATGCCGCCCGGCCGCGGCTTTCTGGTGGCCGCCGGCCTGGAGTCGTCACTCGACTTCCTGTCCGGCTTCCGGGTCGGCCCCGAGGACGTCGATGCCTTCGCCTCGGCGCTGCACCGGCCTCCGCGCGATCTGGCCCCGCTGCTCGGCATGGAATTCAACGGCCAGGTCAGGGCGGTACCGGAGGGGCGGATCGTCCTCGCCGGAGAGCCACTGCTGGAGGTGACTGCCTCGCTTCCGCAGGCGCAACTGGTCGAGACGTACGTAATCAATCAGGTCAACCACCAGACGACGATCGCCTCGAAAGCCGCACGGTGCGTCCTGGCGGCGGCGGGACACCCGGTCGTGGACTTTTCCCTACGACGCACCCATGGCCCCCAGGCCGGTTTCCAGGCCGCCCGGCTGAGCGCGATGGTCGGCTTCGACGGAACGAGCAACGTCGCCGCGGCCACCGCGGAAGGGCTGCCCGCCGTCGGTACGATGGCCCACTCGTACATCGAGGCATTCGGAACGGAGGAGGCGGCGTTCCGGGCCTTCGCCCGGTGCCACCCCGGCCCGGTGACACTCCTGGTGGACACCTACGACACCGAAGAGGGGGTCCGGGTCGCGGCGCGCGTGCTGCGGGATCTGGACCGTGCGACCGGCTCGGCGATACGGCTGGACAGCGGCGACCTCGGTGCCCTGGCGCTGAGGGCGCGGGCCATCCTCGATGCGGCCGGGCTGCCGGACGTACGGATCGTCGCCAGCGGCGGTCTCGACGAGTACGCCGTGGACGGCCTGGTCCGTTCGGCGCCCATCGACATCTACGCCGTCGGCACCCGCGTCGGAGTCTCGGCCGATGCCCCGTACCTGGACTCCGCCTACAAGATGGTCGAGTTCGACGGTCGGCCGGTGATGAAGCTCTCCTCGGCCAAGGTGACCGCCCCCGGGCAGAAGCAGGTGTTCCGCTGCCCCGGATACGCCGACGTGATCGGGCTCCGCGATGAACGGCCCCCCGACGACGGAGTGCCGTTGCTGGAGACGGTGATGCGGAACGGGAGACGCACCGTCGAGCGCCCCACTCCGAGGCAGAGCAGGGAGAGATTCGACGCCGACCTGGCAGGGCTCCCGTCGGAGGCACTCCGGATCCGGACCCCGGTCGCGCCGCGGGCGGTGACCTCCGAGCGACTGACCGGGCTCACCGGCGAGGTCCGGCGTCGTATCGAGGACGAGGTCCTGGCCGCAGCCGCGGGATCGGCGAAGCCATGAGCACAAGGCTGTCGCGCTGTGCACGCACGACGCTTCGGGTCATGAGTTCTGCGACCGCACGGTGGTGCATGTCGCCTTTCCGTTCCGGGTGGAGACAGTCCGTGGGCAGTGGTGGCCGGTGCCAAGAGGGTCGGGAGCCATTCGCTCGGGGGTGTTGAGGGTGCAGCCCCGGGCCGGCCGCCCGGCACCAGGATCACGAGGGTTCTCATCCCATGCGGCGGTACGCCGCGCGTGGCACGTTGGGTACAACAGCATTCTGCGGAAACGGCGGCGATCATGCGAGCTCAACTCGGCGATCAACTCGTTGTCGAAAGCCCTGCCACCGGTGCTCCGAGGCGCGACGGCGAGATTGTCGGACTCCACCACGCGGACGGAACTCCTCCCTACGATGTGCGCTGGTCGGACACGGACGAGGTGACCCTCGTCTTTCCCGGGCCCGACGCACACATCCGCCACCTCGAGCACGGACCCGGGAGAGCACCCGGGCCTTCCCGGCCGGGCGTGGAAGGGCCTGGAGGGAGGGGGGACTCCAGGCCGGGCGGGACTCCGTCCGGCAGGCCGCCCGATCCCGGTGACATCGGTCGACGCGTCGCCGCCGAGCGCACACGCCTCGGACTGACCCGGGCAGAGACGGCCCGCCGCGCCGGAATGGCTCCGGAGTACCTGGCGTACCTCGAGGAACGGACGGCCGATCCGACCGTGGCGAGTCTCATCAACCTGGCCGCCGCGCTGGGCACCAGCGTCGAAGCCCTGCGCGGCGGCGGCCTCGACGTGCCGCCCGGCCAGGACCGGGCGCTCCTGCACGCTCAGCTGCGGGACCTGGGCCCCGACGAATGCCGCGACCGGCTTTCCACTCACGGAGTGGGACGCGTCGCGGTGTCGACACCGGACGGCCCGGCGGTGGTTCCGGTGAACTACGAGGTCATCGACGATGCCATCGCGTTCCGGACTGCGCCGGACTCCGTCCCGGCGGCGGCCGTCGGTTCGGAAGTCGCCTTCGAGGTCGACCACGTGGACGAGGCCATGAGCCAGGGCTGGAGCGTGCTCGTCGTCGGACCCGCGCGAGTCGTCACCGAGCCTGAGTCGGTGCGAAAACTGGTCGATCGTGCCCACACCACGCCGTGGTCAGGGGGAGAACGCGAGATGTGGGTGTCGATCCGGCCCACGCGCATCACGGGACGCCGCATCACTTCGGCCGAGCGGTGAGTGTGGAGTGCCGGTCGGCTCCTCTCCTTCCGCTTACCTGCCGTGCTCGCCGCGCGGTGCCTCACGCCGACGCCGGCCTCCTCCCTTCCGCCTTCGTCGCGGGGCCGCAGTGCCGGACCTTCACCGTGCTCCCTCCGGTCCGGCCGGAGTGGCGGACTCGCCGGTGAGATGGGGCTCGACGTCCACGACGCCCTCCACGGCACGTACGAGGCGGACGGCGACCGAGATGAGCGAGGTGTCGCGGATGTGTCCGCGGAGGGTGACGACTCCCTCGTGCACGTTCACGTGGATGGCGTGGCTGAGGCCCGGGAAGAGGTAGGACACCACGGTACGGCGGACCTCCTCCTCGATGTCCTCGTCCGACCGCAGGAAGACCTTCAGCAGATCGGCACGGCTGACGATGCCCTGGAGCATGCCCACGTCGTCGACCACGGGCAGCCGCTTGACATGCCGGACCGCCATGATCCTGGCCGCCTGGGCCAGGGTGACGTCGGGGTGGACCGTGATCGCCGGGGTGCTCATGAGTTCCGCCGCCGTCACCGCCCCCGCCTTGGCGACATCGGACAGACGCCGGCGTTGTTCGTAGAGGCTCGGGTCGCTGTCGCGGAACTCCTCCTTGGGCAGCAGATCGGCCTCGGAGACAACGCCGATGACGCGCCCTTCGCCCTCCAGGACCGGCATGGCACTGACTCTCCACTGCCCCATGGTCTCGACGATCTCCTTGAAGGGCGCGTCGCGTCCGACAGCCACGACCGTCAGGGTCATCACATCGCTCACGATGTGCGGTGTCTCCGGCACTTCCACCCACCTCGTCCCGCCTCGTCAGGGCACCTCGCCCGCGCCGTAGGGTGCGTACAGGTCGAGCAGTCGCACCCGGGCGGACCTGAGCCGGCGCGCGAGCACGCCGACGACATAGGCGCACAGTTCGTGATCCAGCCCTGCGTCCTTGGCACACAGCTCACGAACCGCCGCAGCGTCGAACTCGTAGGCACGCACCGGGCTGCTGGCCTCGGCCCCCAGATGCCAGTGATGGGGAGGGACCAGCCAGGACCAGCCCAGCAGTTTTCCGGCCCCGAGGGTCTCGATGACCGCCGCACGCCGGCCGGGCACATGCAGGTCGAGAGTGACCGTGCCCGTGTGGATGATCCAGAAGTGCTCCGCCCTGCCTCCCTCGTCGAAGATGCGCTCGCCCATCGCGAACGACACCTCACGAGCCAGGGACATGAGCTGCTCGCGATGCTCCTTGGCCAAGGAGCCGAAAACGCCGGTCCTCGAAACCACGATGGCAGTCCCTTCTCCGTGACGTCGAAGTGGAGGCGGGCTCCTGTCCGGTCACGGATGTCTCAGCACGCGGTCGATGCGAAAGCCATGGCGGCGGGGTGATGGCACCCGGCGCTGCCTTCCTGCTCTCCCCTTGGCCGCATACTCCACGATCGTCGCAAACCGGCGTGGCGCAACCCGGGCCCAGGCACTCGGCAGCGTTGAGCCGATCCGCGTGTCGCGGTGAGCCCAGGGCGGTGCGACGGTATTCACAGGAGGTTCTCGCGGTGGCCGGGCAGAAAGGCGGTGGGGACGGTGGAGCTCCCGCTGGCCGTGGGTGTCGACGGATCGGATTCCAGTCTGCAGGCCGTGGACTGGGCGGCGGACGAGGCGGCGCGCCACGGGCTGCCGCTGCGGGTCGTCTACGCCTCCCTGTGGGAGCGGTACGAGGGAGTCCACCCGTCCTTCGGCACCGACCGCCCGTCCGAAGAGATCATGGCGGAGCACATCATCGCGTCCTGCGCGGAACGCGCCCAGCTCCGCAGCCCGGAGCTGAAGGTGTCGAGCGACGCGCTGCCCGACGACGCCGTGTCCGTGCTGCTGCACGCGGGCCATGCACGGCCACTTCGGTCTGCAGCTCGGCAGGGTCGCCCACACCCTGCTGCACCACGCGCAGTGCCCGGTGGCCGTCGTCCCGCTGCGAGCCTGAACTCCGGTCGGGGGCGGCGCTCCTGCGGATCTCGTGGAGGAGAGGGCCCCGTGAAGGAGAGGGTGAAGACGGCGGATGTCGGAGTGGACCTGGGAGTACGAGGGGTGCGACCCCGCCGCCGAGCGGCTGCGCGAGTCGTTGTGCACGCTCGGCAACGGCTACTTCGCCACCCGCGGCGCGGTGCCCGAGTGCAGGGCGGGCCTGGTTCATTACCCGGCCACCTATGCGGCCGGGGTCTACAACCGCCTGGAGTCGACCGTGGCGGGACGGCGGGTGGTGAACGAGGACCTGGTGAACCTCCCGAACTGGCTGCCCCTGCGGTTCCGCCTGCGCTTCGCCGACGGATCGGCGGGCTCGTGGTTCTCTCCCGACACACGGCAGCCGTTCGACCACCGGCACACCCTGGACCTGCGCCGCGCCACGCTGACGCGCACGTTCCGGTTCCGGGACGGCCGGGCGGGTGTGCTGAGCGTGGAGCAGACCCGCGTGGTGCACATGACGGATCCGCACCTGGCCGCGCTGCGGACCGTCTTCACCGCCGACGAGTGGTCCGGAGAGATCGAGGTCGAGTCCGCTCTCGACGGCGATGTGGCCAACAGCAACGTGCACCGTTACCGGTCTCTCAACCGGAACCACCTCGCCCATGTGCGGACCGGGACGGCGGGCGCCGCCACGACGTGGCTGCGGTGCCGTACCAGCACCTCCGACGTCGGCATCGGCATGGCGGCCCGCACGATCGTCGTCGGACAGCCGCCGACGGCATCCGAGCTTCGTCCGTCTCGCCGCCGTGCCGTGCACCGGCTGCTGCTGCCGATCGCTCCGGGCAGGCCCGCCGGCGTGGAGAAGACCGTGGCCCTGCACACCTCACGTGACCTGGCGATCAGCGATCCGCTCAGTGCGGCGCTCGACCGGGTGACCGCGGCACCCGGTTTCCCGGCGCTGCTGGACTCCCACGTCGCGGCGTGGGCGCGGCTGTGGCGGCGTGCGGACGTCCAGGTGCCCGGGGAAGCGGGCCGTGTCCTGCGTCTGCATCTGTTCCACGTGCTGCAGACGCTCTCACCGCACACCACGGAGCTGGACGTGGGCGTGCCGGCTCGTGGGCTGCACGGCGAGGCGTACCGGGGGCACGTCTTCTGGGACGAGCTGTTCGTACTGCCGTATCTCAACCTGCACTTCCCGGAGGTGTCGCGGGCGCTGCTGAACTACCGTCACCGGCGCCTGCCGCAGGCATGCCGCGCGGCCGCCGCGGCGGGCCGGGCCGGGGCCATGTACCCGTGGCAGAGCGGAAGTGACGGGCGTGAGGAGACCCAGCAGCTGCATCTCAACCCCCGTTCGGGCCGCTGGCTGCCGGACAACTCCCGGCTTCAGCACCACGTCGGCTCGGCCATCGCCTACAACGTGTGGCAGCACTGCGAGGCAACCGGCGACACCGAGTACCTGCACACCAAGGGCGCGGAGATGCTGCTGCAGATCGCCCGCTTCTGGGCGGACACCGCGCAGTTCGCTCCCGAGCTCGGCCGCTACCGTATCCGTGGCGTGGTCGGGCCCGACGAGTACCACGACAGCTACCCGGACGCCGCCCGGCCGGGCCTCGACGACAACGCGTACACCAATGTCACCGCCGCCTGGGTCCTCAGCCGCGCCCTGGACCTGGTGCGGAGCCTGCCTGCAAGGCGTCGGCAGGAAGTGTTCGAGTGCATCGAGCTGGACGACGGCGAACCCCCGAAGTGGGAGGACATCTCCCGGCGCTTGCTGGTGCCGTTCCACCAGGGCGTCATCAGCCAGTTCGACGGCTACGCCGAACTCGCGGAACTGGACTGGGACGCCTACCGCGCACGCTACGACAGCATCCGGCGGCTGGACCGGATCCTTGAGGCCGAGGGCGACACCGTCAACCGCTACCAAGCCTCCAAGCAGGCCGACGTCCTGATGCTCGGCTACCTCTTCTCGCCCGCTGAACTGCGGGACCTGTTCCGCCGCCTCGGGTACGAGCTGGACGACGAGGTCTGGCGCCGGACCGTCGACTACTACCTCAAGCGCACCAGCCACGGTTCCACCCTCAGCGGCCTCGTCCACGCCTGGGTCCTCGCACGGGTCAGACGGGCCGAGGCGTGGACATACTGCCAGGAAGCCCTGGAACAGGATGTCGCCGACCTTCAGGGCGGCACGACCGGCGAAGGCATCCACCTCGGTGCCATGGCCGGGACCCTGGACCTGGTGCAACGCGGCCTGACGGGCCTGGAGACCCGCGAAGATGCCCTGTGGCTGGACCCGGTGCCGCTTCCGGCACTGTCCGAGTACGGATTCTCGCTGCGGTACCGCGGCCACTGGGGCGTGAGCGTGCGGCTGCGGAGCGGACAGCTGCGGATCGGCGTCCCTGACTCGGAGGAATCGCCGATCCGCGTGGTCCTGACCGATCGGGCCGTCACCGTCGCACCGGGAGAGACCTGCACCCTCCTGCTGCCGGAGGACTGAACGGCAGGGAGGCCGCCGATGACCGACTGCGCGGAGCGGGGGTGCGGCGGCCCGGGAGCACGAGCGCGTCGGACCTCTCGGCGCCGGCGAACGGCCCGCTCCGTCCGCGACCGGGGGCAACTTCTGCCGTCGTGCGGGTGCCGGCCGGCTGCACCATCGAGGAGGACGACCACCCCACCTTGACGGTCCGTTCTCCCGAGTGGACTTCCTCGTCCGACGTGCCGGATGAGCGACTCGGGGGATCAAGCCACCCCGAGGTGGTCGACGACATCGACCACGTCCTCGATTCCCCTGACCGCTTCGAGCAGCACCACCGGATCCGTGTGCTGCGGCGGCACTTGATCCCGCGGCTGCGCGGCGGTCCTGCACCGGCCGGCCCGGCGCGAGAACGGAGTGAGGACGCGGTCAGGAGGCGGTGGGCCTCGGGACACGTGCCCCTGCGGGGCGGCTCCCGACCCGCAGGCCCGTCCTGGCCGGGACTCCGTCCCGGATCCCCACGGCCGTCACTGGAACGCCGCGTGGACCTCCTGCTCGGTGGCGGTATGGGACACCAGCAGGAGTTCGTCTCCGGCCCGGAGTGTGAACGCCGGTGTGGGGACGGTCGGTTGTCCGTCTCGGACGATGGTGGCGATGAGGGTGCCTTCAGGCAGCCGTACGTCGGCGAGGGCGTGGCCCGCGGTCCGGGAGTGCGCGGTGATCACGGTTTCGATGACACTGAGGCCCGCCTTGCTCAGCCGGAGCAGGGCGACGGTGTCGGTGGTGCCGGTGGCCTCCTCGATGAGGGAGATCAGAGGGGTGGCGGCGGGGACAGCCACGTCGACGCCCCAGCGTTGGTCGAACAGCCAGGCGTTGTCGGCGTCGTTGACGCGGGCGGCGACGCGGTCCACGGCGAACTGCCGTTTGGCGAGCAGGCTGATGACGAGGTTGTCCTCGTCGTCGCCGGTGGTGGCGATGACGAGGTCCGCGGTCAGGGCTCCCGCGTGTTCCAGGAGGGCGGGTTCGCAGGCGTCTCCGGCGACCAGGCGGAGCGGGAGGCGGCCTTCCAGCTCGGCGATGCGGTCGTCGTCGGCGTCGAACAGCGTCACCTCGGTGTGGGCGGCGGCGAGTACCTGGGCGATCTGGGTGCCGAGCCGTCCGGCTCCCGCGATGAGCACGTTCATGTCCCCAGCTCCTTGTCCAGGAAGCCGCGCAGCCTGCCCAGCGCGGTGGCGGCGACGGCGAAGGTGACCAGGTCACCCGGTCGTGCGGTGGTGCTGTGGGCGGGGACGAGAGAGTGGCCGCCACGCGTGACCTCCACGACGCGGATCTCGCCGTCGACATCGAACTCGGTCAGCCGCCGCCCGGTCAGATAGTCCGGCAGCTCGGAGCGGTGGAGCAGGGTCTCGCCGTTGCCGAAGCTGATCTCGGGGGAGAGGTGGCGGTGCAGCAGCATCTGGTGGATCTGGTGGACCGTCCAGCGAACGCTGGCGATGGTGGGAATGCCGAGCTCGCGGTAGATGTCGGCGCGTCGGGGGTCGTAGATGCGGGCGAGGACGTTCGGCACCCGGTAGGTCTCCTTCGCCGTCCGTGCGCTGACGATGTTGCTGTTGTCCCCGGAAGTGACGGCCACGAAGGCGTCGGCGTGCTCGATGCCGGCCGCCTCCAGCACGGCCCGGCTGTAGCCGTTTCCTTCGTGGAAGTGGATGCGTGAGGTGTCGGGCAGTAGCCGGGCCGCCTTGGCGCGCCGGTCGACGACGTGCACGTCGTGCCCCTCGGCTGCGAGCCGGGCGGCGAGCAAGGAACCCACTCGTCCACAGCCCACGATGATCACTCTCATCGGTTCACTCCTTTCCGGTCATCGGCCCGGTGGTGACGAAGCCAACCCTTGCGGGCCTCGTCCGCCAGCAGCGGGAGGACCCCGAGTCCGGCCAGGAGGGCCCAGTCCCCGGCGGCCAGGGGCGCGGTGTTGAAGACCGCCTGCAGCACGGGGACGTAGCTGATCGCGGCCATGAAGGCGATACCGAGGAATCCGGCGGCCAGCAGTGCGGGGTTGGACAGCAGTCCCGCTTTCAGGACGCTCTCGCGGTCGGTGCGCACCGCCTGGGCGTTGAAGAACTGGCTGACCACGATCCCGGCCTGGACCATGGTGATCGCCTCCCGGTAGACCTGGTTGTCCTTGGTGAAGTCGTCGAACGGGATGCCCGAGGCGTGGATGTGCCAGAAGAACACGGCGCACACGCCGAGCGCCTGGATGCCGCCGAGGAACAGGATCCGTCCCACCACCGCGGCCGAGAACAGCGGCTCGCGGCGGGAGCGCGGTGGCCGGTCCATCACGTCCGGCTCCGGCGGCTCCGCGCCCAGCGCGAGGGCTGGCATCACGTCCGAGCCCAGGTCGATCGCCAGGATCTGCATCGCGCTGATGGGCACCAACGGGAAACCGGCGAACGTCGCGGCCAGGATCGGGACCAGCTCGCCGATGTTGTGGCTGAAGAGGTAGACCAGGAACTTGCGGATGTTCTGGTAGACCGTCCTGCCGAGTCGCACCGCCGTGACGATGGAGGCGAAGGAGTCGTCCAGCAGCACCATCGAGGCCGCCTCGCGGGCGACGTCGGTGCCCGAAGCCCCCATCGCCACCCCGATGTCGGCGTGCTTGAGGGCCGGCGCGTCGTTCGCGCCGTCCCCGGTGACCGCCACCACCTCGCCGCGCCGCTGGAAGGCGGTGACCACACGCATCTTGTGCTCCGGGCTGACCCGGCACAGCAACAGCTCCGACGGCTCGGCCAGCAGCGTGTCCAGCGCGTCCTCGTCCAGGGTGTCGAGCCGGGCACCGGTCACCACCAGGGGAGTCGGCCCGAGCACGATTCCCACCCTGCGGGCGACCGCCTCCGCGGTCAGCGGATGGTCGCCGGTGACCATGACGATGCGGATGCCGGCCCGACGGCAGGCCCCGACCGCGTCGGTGACCTCGGGCCGCGGCGGGTCGAGCATGCCGACCAGGCCGAGCAGTGTGAGCCCGGACTCCGCCTCCTCCTGCGCGGGGCGAGGCCCGGACACCTCTCGCCATGCCGCCGCCAGCACCCGAAGTCCCTGGGACGCGAGGTTGTCGCTCGCGGCGGCGACGGCTGCGCGCGTCTCCTCGGTCAGTGGCCGGCGCTCGCCCTTCCACTCGATCGCGGTGCAGCGGGCCAACAGCTCCGAGGGTGCGCCCTTGGCATACGCGTGGTGGCCCACACCGCTGCGGTGCACCGTGGTCATCAGCTTGCGGTCCGAGTCGAAGGGGAACTCCGTCACACGTGGCGTGGCTGCTTCCGCCGCCTCCAGGTCGACACCGGCCTTGGCGGCCACGACCAGCAGTGCTCCTTCGGTGGTGTCGCCGAGCACCCGCCAGTGCTTGAGGTCCGTCGGCGGAACGAGCCGGGCATTGCAGCACAGCCCCGCCACGCGCAGCAGCTCCCGCACCGCAGCCGGATTGTCCACCTCGCCGACGGGCGCATACCCCACACCCGATACGGGGTGCAGCAGACCGTCGGCCCACACCCTGGCGACAGTCATCTCGGCCTGTGTGAGCGTGCCGGTCTTGTCGGTGCAGATGACGGTCGTCGAGCCGAGCGCCTCCACCGCAAGCAGCCGCTTGATCAGCGCATGCCGCCGCGCCATGCGCCGCACGCCGATCGCCAGCGACACCGAGAGCGTCGCGGGCAGCCCCTCCGGGACGAGCGCGACCATGACCCCGAGCGCGAACACGAACAGGGACACCAGAGGCTCGCCGGTGGGCAGCCGCACAGCGAACAACAGAGCGCCGATCGCCAGGGCCGCCCCCGCCACCCGCCGGGCCATCGACGCCACCTGCCGCTGCAGCGGGGTCTTCTGCCGCGGCGCCGCAGCGGCCAGGCGGTAGATCTTCCCGAACTCCGTTCCCGCGCCGGTGGCGAAGACCACGGCCCTGCCGGATCCGGCGACGACGTCCGTGCCCATGAACAGGCAGTTGCGGGCCTCCAGCGGCGGTCCGGCCGCCACCGGCTCGGCCGTGCGGCCGACCGCGTTGCTCTCCCCGGTCAGCGGAGCGTTGTTCACGGACAGTTCGTGTGCCTCGACGGCGCGGCAGTCGGCCGACACCGCGTCCCCGGCCTCCACCGCCACCACGTCCCCCGGCACCAGCTCGCGCACCGGAAGCTCCAGCCGCTCACCGTCGCGCAGCGCCCGGCAGGTGTGCGGCACCATCGCCTGGAGCGACTCCGCCGTGCGTTCCGCCGAGTACTCCTGGGCGAAACCGATGACGGCGTTCAGGACGACCACGCCCAAAATGGCGAAGGCAAGCTGCAAGGTGCCCAGATCGCGGGGCTGCTCCAGTTCGTACGCGACGAACGTGATCCCCGAAGCGACGATGAGCACCATTGCGAACAGGTCGGTGAACTGCGCCCCCAGCTGCCTCCACACATTTGCCCGCCCTGAGCGTGGCAGCTCGTTGGCCCCGTACCGATCCAGCCGCGTGCGTGCCTCCGCGGCCGACAGCCCCCGTGGCGAAGTGTCCAACGCGGTGAAGACGTCCCCGGCAGGCAGCTCCTGTACAGCCGGTGCCACGCCAGGACCGGTGGCCGGGTCGACCCGGCCACCGGGCCCCGTGACGTTTGCGCCGACGCTCATCATCCCCGCCCGCAGGGCGCGTTCCTCCGGGCCGGCTGCCCGGCCAGCGGGCCGCGTCCGGCTGCGGTGAACGTCTTGAACAAGGCTTCCATCATGAACTCCGAAGCGCTCGGGAACGTCTCGTCGGCTATCGGTCTCTTGTGGGCAATGTCCACCATTGTTGGCCTTGCCCGCCGTAGCTACCAGGGCCGATCGGGGCAGGTAGGCCGGGCCATTCGTCGCGCGACTCGTGACCCCACCGCGATCACGGCCGATGTCGATCCGAACCCGCCATGGCCGACGTCCGAATCGCCCCCGGGCGCTTGAGGCCTGCCGTGCGGCGACCGAAGCCCGCTTCGACGCGTCGAAACGCCCTGATGACCGGACCTCTCATGTTCAGGCCATGACGTAACTGTCTGCGCATACATCCCTCGGTACGGTTCCTCAGCCAGTACGGTGAGAACGAGGTTTGTCGGTTGAGTTGCACCTTGTCTGCGCGGGTCGGTCGGAGGAATTGATGAGCGGCGAAGTGCGGGGGGGTTCCGAGCAGCATCTGCCCAAGTTGCGGCTCGATGAGCTGCTGGACGAGTTGCAGTCGCGGATCGACGCGGCGCGTGGGACGCAGGACCGGGTGCACAGTCTGCTGGAGGCGGTGCTGTCGGTCGGGCGGGAGCTCGATCTGCCGCAGGTACTGCGGCGCATCGTCGAGGCCGCGGTGGTGCTGGTGGACGCCGAGTACGGGGCGCTGGGCGTGATCGGCGACGACAGTCGGCTGTCGGAGTTCCTGACGGTGGGCATGCGCGACGAACAGCGCGCGCAGATCGGTGATCTGCCCAGCGGCCACGGCATTCTCGGTGAGCTGATCCGGCATCCCGCACCGCTGCGGCTGCCGGAGCTGTCGGAGCACCCGTCCTCGTACGGCTTCCCGGAGCACCACCCGCCGATGCACTCGTTCCTGGGCGTGCCCATCCGGGTGCGCGACAAGGTGTTCGGGAACATCTACCTCACCGAGAAGCGCGGTGCGGCGGAGTTCGACGCCGAGGACGAGGCGGTGCTCTCGACGCTTGCCGTGGCGGCCGGCGTGGCGATCGAGAACGCCCGGTTGTACGAGGAGACCCGGCTGCGTGAACGCTGGATGCGGGCGAGTGGGGAGGTCACGAGCACGCTGCTGTCGGGCGCTCCCGGTGCCGAGGTGCTGGAGCTGATCGTCGAGCAGGCCGTGGAGATCGCCTCGGCCGATGTCGGGATGATCGCGGAATACGTGTCCGGAGCGGATGAAATGCGGCCGATGCTCGCGGTCGGAGCGGACGCGGAACGGCGCAGCGGGCTGGTCCTCCCGGCCCAGGAGGGGTTCGTCGCGGCTGCACTCACCACGGCGGAGCCGGTGGTCAGTGCGGACATCGAGCACGACGCCCGCACCGGTGAGCGGGAGTCGCACTGGGCGGGGCTCGGTCCCGTGGTCGCGGTACCACTCGGTGCGGGCGGGAAGGCGCGCGGAGTGTTGCTGCTGGGACGTCTGGCGGGCCGCACGCCGTTCCCCGACGACGACACCGGGCCGTTGCTCGGTTTCGCGGGCCAGGCGGCGCTGGCGCTGGAGCTGGCCGAGCGGCGCCGGGACGCGGAGCAGATCGCGCTGCTCCAGGACCGCGACCGGATCGCGCGCGATCTGCACGACCTGGCGATCCAGCGGCTCTTCGCGGCCGGCATGACCCTGCAGAGCGCCCAGCGGTTCATGGACCACCCCGAGGGCACGGAACGGCTGTCGCGGACCGTCGATGACCTCGACGACACCATCAAGATCATCCGTTCTACGATCTTCGGGCTGCGTACGCACGGGGGAGGGGCCAAGGAGGACAGCGGTCTGCGTGGTCGGGTGTCCGAGGCGGTGAAGTCCTCCGCCACCTCGTTCGGTTTCGCTCCCGCACTGCGGATCGAGGGCCTTGTCGACACCGGTGTCCCCGGTGACATCGCAGACCACGCGCTCGCCGTGCTGGGCGAGGCGCTCAGCAACGCGGTCCGGCATTCGGGCGCGCGTTCTGTGGACGTCCATCTGCGGTGCGCCGGGGGAGAGTTGGCGCTGACGGTGACGGACGACGGCTGCGGAGTGCCGGACGGGGTCGCGCGCAGTGGGCTGAAGAACATCGAGGAACGGGCCCGCGCGCTCGGGGGTGCGCTGACGCTCGGTGAACGGCCGGACGGCGGTGGCACCCAGTTGGTGTGGCGCGTACCGACGGGCTCAGCCGGGGACTGAGGGAGCGCCGTCGACGAGTGTCTGCCGAGCTGCTCGACGCGGCGAGGAGGGCCCCTGCGGGCCGTACCCCAGGCGGATCACCATCTGCGCGTTGTCGCGCCGGTCGCTCGGCAGTGGTACGAGCTCTTCGCGCAGGTCGGGCCATTCCAGGGCCTGGTGCAGCAGTGACGCCCTTATGCCGTAGGCGGTGGCTACGAGCAGGACGCGTTCGAGTGCCTGGCCGGCGCGCAGCCAGTCGGTCCGCCGGTCGTGTGCGGTGGACAGTACGGCGATCGTCGGCCGTTTCTCGAAGGGACGGGCGGCCAGCCCGGCCGGGTGCCGGTGGGCCCCGAAGTCCCGCATCGGGATCTGTTCCCGGAAGTCCTGCGGTCCCAGTGTCTCGGGCGGCATCCCAAGGGCTTCGTGGTTCGGTTCGTGTACCCAACGGCGGCTTTCCGCAGCCCGGTCGGCGTCGACCGTGTTGCGGTGCTCCGCCACCCTGGTGATGTACAGCAGACGGTCGGTTTCGCCTGGCGAAAGACGGCTCAGCAGTGAGCCCTCGGTGTGAGCGGCCTCGGCGAGTTCGGTGAGTACGGCGGTGGGCAGCGGCCGCTGAGAGAAGGGGAAGCGGCTGCTGTGCCGGCGCCACAGGGCGTCGTACAGACGCGGGGGCGAGGAGGTCCTGGCGGGGCCGCCGAGTCGTACGGTGGCGAGCAGGTCCGGCTCGTCGGGCCTGGGCAGCAGGCGGGTCACCGGTTCCCAGCCGAAGTGCGCCACCGCCACCCGCAGATTGAGGAGCGCGCATCCGACGGAGAGGTGCAGGGCACGTCCGGTCGGGTCGATGTGGCGCAGGCCGCGGTCCGCGGCGGCGCGGATCTCCAGCGTGAGGGTGTCCGGGTCGAGGCGGAAGCGCCAGGGCTGGGTGTTGTGGATCGAGGGGGCGGCCACAGCGGCGGAGACGAGCGTCTCCAGGGTTGGACCGTCGAGTGTCGCAGACCTCATGGAGAACTCCTCACCGCCCCGGGCCGACGGGTCGGCGGGGCTTCTCGGTAACCGTTCCCAGCGTGCGGTTACCGGAAGAGGCGGCAGGAGGGGCCGTACGGCCCTCACCGCGGCGCCGGACGGCCCGGATGTCCGGTCACCTCGCGGGACGCTCACCGGACTCGGGCTGTTCGAGATGGGAGGCGAGGACCGCGGCCTGTACTCGGCGCTGGACGCCCAGTTTGGCCAGCAGTCGGGAGATGTGGTTCTTGACGGTCTTCTCCGAGAGGTAGAGCTTCTTGCCGATCTCGCGGTTGGTGAGCCCGTCACCGATGAGCGCGAGGATGTCCCGCTCGCGCGGCGACAGGCTGGCCAGTTCGGGGGCCATGGCCGGGGTCTCGGCGGGGTCCGCCCGCAGTGAGTGCATGAGCCGGGCGGTCGTCGCGGGGTCGAGCATGGACTGGCCCGAGGCGACGGTGCGTACGGCCGAGATCAGGTCGGTGCCCTTGATCTGCTTGAGTACATAGCCCGACGCCCCGGCCATGATCGCGTCGAGCAGGGCGTCCTCGTCGTCGAACGACGTCAGCATCAGCACGGCCAGCTCCGGCATCTGGCTGCGCAGCTCGCGGCAGACGGTGATCCCGTCGCCGTCGGGCAGGCGTACGTCCAGGACGGCCACGTCGGGTCGGAGGGCCGGGCCACGGACGAGTGCATGCTCGACGTTCTCGGCGTCGCCGACCACCGAGATGTCCGGTTCGGCGTCCAGGAGGTCGGAGAGGCCACGTCGTACGACCTCGTGGTCGTCCAGCAGGAAGACACGGATCGGGTCCTGCTCCGTGAAGGTGCGTGGCTCGGTCATGACGACCCCCTGTTTCCCGGTGACTGATGGACTGCGGCTGTCCGTGGGAACGATCATCACTCGCCGGGACCGGATGCACTAGGGCCGACCGGCCCCACTCCTCCCCACAATGCGCCCCGACCGGTCCCCCTGCCGCGGACCAGCGGCCCCTCCCGGCGGCGATCACGCGGTGACACCGTCCTTGCATAACTCGTGCTTGTTGTGCCCATGAGGGGGTGTGACCGATGCGGAAGGTCAAGCGCACGAAGGTCCGTGGGTGGCGGTGGCGGAACAGCCCCCTGCGACGCCACAGCGATGCCGTGGAGGCATGGGTCGTGCTGGCCACCTGGGTGACCGCGCTGGCCGGCGGCGCCGCTGTCGGCGTCGTCGGCGCGCAGGTCATGGAGAGCGCGGTCGAGCGGCAACGAGCGGGTCGGCAACCGGTCGCCGCCGTACTGCTGGAGACCGCGCCGGCCGGTGTGCGTGATGTGGCTACCGGAATCAGGTACGACCACGTGCAGGCGAAGGTGCGCTGGACCGACGGCAACGGAGTCACCCACACGGCCAAGGCAGGCGTGAAGCCAGGTACCAAGGCGGACACCGAGGTGACGGTGTGGACCGACGGACAAGGACGTGTGGTGTCCGAACCCGTCAGCCCTGCGGAGGCGACGGCACGCGTGGCGCTGGCCGGCACGGGGGTCGCCATGGCCGGATGCCTCGTGATCCTCGTGGGCGGGCTCACGGTGCGCCTGCGCGTCGAGCGTCGGGCCACCGAGCGGTGGGGCGAGGAGTGGGATCTGGTGGGGCCGCAGTGGCGGCGCAAGGCCGGCTGAGCAGCCGGCGACGCGGTCGCCGAGTTCCCGC
>NZ_JAPWHT010000389.1:0-9978 GCF_027270795.1 Streptomyces sp. ActVer | reverse complement strand
CGGGGGAGCGGCGGCGGCGCGGATCGGGCGCGTCGAGTGGGTGACGGGCCGCACGTGGGTGATACGGGCGGGCTGAGCCCCCGAGGCCCGGCCGCCGGGGCCCTCTCCCTCCCGGCGGCCTATCCTGTGGGCCAGCCGGGCGGGGCACGACCGCCGGGACGAACCCGAAGGACATCACCCGTCATGACCCGAAGTGCCGGTGACGGCGCGCCGCCCCAAGGCCCTCCCAAGGACCTTCCCAAGGGTCGCAGCCGACGCAACTTCGCGGGGGCGCGGCCGGTGATGGACGACGTGGCGCGCCTGGCCGGTGTCTCCAAGCAGACCGTCTCCCGCGTACTGAACGACAACCCGTCCGTCCGCCCCGAGACCCGCGAGGCGGTCCGGACGGCCATGCGTACGCTCGGCTACCGCCCGAGCCGCAGCGCCCGTTCCCTGGCCAGCGGCAGAACGCGCATGCTGGGCGTGATCTCCTTCGACGCGGCGCGGTTCGGTCCCGCCTCGATTCTGACCGCGATCAACACGGCGGCCCAGGAAGCCGGTTACCTGGTGAGTTCCATCGCGCTGGACACGGCGGACCGGGCCACCGTCGTACGGGCCGTGGACACGCTGTCGGCCGAGGGCGCGGACGGTGTGATCGCCATCGCCCCGCAGCGCTGGGTGGGCAGGGCGCTGGCGGAGGCCCAACTGGACACCCCGCTCATGGTGTTGGAGAACGACCTGGGCAAGGACGCGTCCTTCGTCACGGCCGACAACCGGGCGGGCGCGCGCAAGGCCACGGAACACCTGCTGGCGCTGGGCCACGCGACGGTCTGGCACATCGCGGGCCCCACGGGCTGGCTGTCGGCGGACAGAAGGGTCGAGGCCTGGCGGGCCACGCTGGAGGCGGCCGGGGCCGAGATCCCCGAACCCCTCATCGGCGACTGGAGCGCCGACTCGGGTTACGAACTCGGCCGCCAACTGGCTGCCCGGCCCGACGTCACCGCGATCTTCGCCTCCAACGACCAGATGGCGCTGGGCCTGCTGCGGGCCCTGTACGAGGCGGGGCGCCGCGTTCCCGACGACGTCAGCGTCGTCGGCTACGACGACATCCCCGAGGCCGCGCACCTGCTGCCCCCGCTGACCACGGTCCGCACCGACTTCCCCGAGATCGGCACCCGTTCGCTGCACCTGCTCCTGTCCCAGCTGGACGGCCCGCCCGAGCCGGCCGTCGGCCGCGTAGTACCGGTCGAACTGATCGTCCGGAGGAGTACGGGACCGGCCCCGGGCCGTTGACCTGTACTCGGGCACGGCCGGGCCATCGGTCCGTCTTCTCCGTACGCAGGTCATGGAGAAGAAAAATCTGTGCCGATCAGGTGAGTGGTCGGGCACCTCGGCGGGATACAAAGGACACATGCCGGAGCACGAGACCCCCACCGGGGCCATGGACGATGTCGACGCGGTGACCCATGCGGTGATGACCGCCTCCCGCCTTCTCGTCGCGGTTTCGGCGCGTTCGCTCGCCGAGGTCGAGGAACGCGTGACGCTGCCGCAGTTCCGGATGCTGGTGGTGCTCGCCACGCGCGGCGCCACGAAACTGGTCACGCTCGCCGATCTGCTCCAGGTTGCGCCCTCCACCGCCATGCGCATGATCGACCGGCTCATCGCTGCCGGGCTGGCCGACCGCCGGACCAACCCCACCAACCGCCGCGAGACCCTGCTGCAGCTCACGGAGGAGGGGCGGCACACGGTCGCGAACGTGACCGCCCGCCGGCGCGCCGAGATCTCCGCGATCGTCGAACGGCTCACCCCGAAACAGCGCGAGGCACTGGTCGACGCGCTGACGGCGTTCAACGAGGCGGGCGGCGAGCCGCTGGCCCCGGCGCTGGACGACGCCGAGCCGTACCCCTTGGGCTGGGTGGACGTGCCGGCGACGCGCGACGCCTGAGCCTTCCCTCTGGGGCGCTCGGGGTCACCCGGCGCTGGGGCTGGGAGCCGGCGTCGGGGAACTCGTGTTCACGTCCAGCCCCGGAGGCTCGTTGAGGGCGAGGACGGGCGAGCCCGGCTGCGGCGCAGGCGGCGTCGTATCGTCCTTGGGGAGCTTCGGCGGGGTGGTCTGCTGGAAGTTGACCTGGTCGTAGTTGACGAGGCCGGTCTTCTCCAACACGGTGATGTGGTCGAGGACGGTGTCGTTGGCCAGGTCGGCCAGCTGCCGGACCATGCTGTTCTGGGTACTGGCCCGGATCTTGGCGATGGTCGGGAAGATCTGCCCGTGCGTCACCCGCATGATGTTCACAGCGGTCGTGTCGAACTGCTTGCCGGTACTCCCGTCCACGGTCGCCACGAACTGCTGCTGTTGCGGGCTGGCCTGGTTGGGCAGGGTGATGCCCAGCTCGGGAGCGATGTTCCGGCACATCTTGTCGAGCCCGGAGTGCCCCGCGACCAGATGCTCCCCGGCCTCCTTCATCTCCGGGGTCGTCCCCCGCTCCATGGCCATCAGCCCCAACGGGTGCTCCCACAGCCCCGCCGCCCGGACCTTGATGACGAAGTCCCGGTCCGCCTCCGTCAACGGCCCGTACCGCGTGTTGGCGATGATCCGTTCCTGGTTGGTCACCGTCTTCTCGATCCCGACGAGGGCCGGGTAGGCCAGCGCGGTGAGCGTCACGGCCAGCCCACCGATCACGAATACGGTTCCTGCCGTGCGTTGCGTTACGCGCATGGGTGCCTCCTGGGTGAACGGCCTGGTCCCCAGGAGGTACGGATGAGAAGCACAATGCAATCATTGCTCAGGGTAAATTTTGCACTCTGTCGAACCGGAGGGTCTCGGGTTCGCATTCTTCACACCACCGGCGCAGATGGGTCATACCCCTCAGTACGCCCCTAGGGTGGCCGAGCGTGGGGACGACCCACACCATCTCTGCTCGGGGGAGGGTGCCATGTCACGCCTGCGCCACACCAAGTGGTCGATTCTGTTGGTCATGGCGTTGGTCGCCGCGATCCAACTGGGCTCGATGCCCGCGGCTTCCAGTCACGATGAGCATGGCGGTGAAGGCCGAGTGGTCGGACCGCGCACAAAGATGGACGGGCTGACCGGACGAGAGGTCATGGGCGAGGGCTGGTATCGGACGTTCACCCTGCCTGCGACAGAGAATCCGTGGTTCGGCAAGGGCGAACGATGCGTGGAACTCGGACGGACCGGAAAGGTCCTCCTGGTCATCGGCAACGGACCCCCGCAGAACTGCACGGTGAAACAAGGGACGGCGGTGTTCGTCCTCGGACTCATGACTGTCTGCGACGACGTCGAGGAGCCCCCGTACTACGCGGTGGGCGAAGCCGCCCAACGCAAGTGCGCCTGGACCGCACTCCGGACCGAGGTCGAGTCGGTGCGGCTCACTGTCGATGGCGGCAAGTCTGTCGATCTTCAAAAGCGACGCTTCGGAACATGCGCACCGCAGCGGGCGGTTCAGCTGCGGCCGGACAACTTCCTGGGTGTACCTGCACAGCCCGCGACCTTCACCGCTTGCGGGTGGGTTGCATGGCTGACAGACCTCGCACCAGGCCGGCACGTCCTCCGCTCGGAAGCGACCTTCACCGACGGATCCGAGCCGCACATATGGGCTCCCGTCATCAACGTGGTCCGGAAGAACCACCACTGAGGATCTTCGGCCAAAGACCGTGGCCGAGTCCGTCGTACTCCGCGATCCGCGACCTGTCAGTAACCCATGGCACGATCGCGAACATGACATCGATCGACGAACCGCTCCTGCTGGAGACGGCCGCCAAACACGGCGTTCCGGCTCCCGTCGCACAGGAGTTGATGGCCCGGACCCGGCCGTGCCTCTACCTGGTGCCGCACGACGAAGTGCCTGTGTCCCGGCGGGAGAACGCCCGCCCCGCCGCACGGACGGGCGGGCTTCCCGCACTGCCGGACGGGACGGACTGGCCCGAACCGCGAAACCCGCTCGTGCTGAGTATCGCCTGCGCGGCCCTGCCTCACGACGCCCTGGACATCGAACTGCCCGCCGACGGCCACCTGTTGCTCTTCACCGAGATCGAGTACCCGCCGGAGTCGTCCGTGGTGCTCCACATCCCTGCCGGAGCACGCACCACGGAGGGCTCGGCGACGTATGAACTCAACGGTGAGACCGAGCAGGTCAGGGTCTACGAACCACGCACCCTGTATCCGGTGCTCGGCCTGACCCTCGACGGTGACGAGGAAGGGGGCCCGCAGACCCGCGCGTTCCTGGACGAGGACGGAGCCGAGGAGGCGCTGGACGGTTTCGAGGAAGCCGTCCTCGACATGGCCTTCGGCGGACAACGCCCCGGCGTCTGCGTACAGCTCGGCGGGTTCTCCGACTCGTGGGACATGGCACCGGACGTGGACGGGCTCGTGCTCTTCGCGCAGATGGCCGGGCAGGCGATCGACTACAACGTATGCACCATGAACCTGATCGTGGGCACACAGGAGGACATCGCCGCCCGACGGTACGCCGACCTCCAGTACGACCAGCAGTGCTGAGCCGGGCCCGCGTCGGCCCGGACGGCCTCGCGCGGGTGCCGGGATCACTCCTGGACGGAGGCCATGCCCATCGGCGCGTAGCGGTCTCCGGCCGCGGCTCCGACCGGAATCGCGGCGCTCAGCCCGGCGATGGTCGCGTCGTCGAGGGCGATGCCGGCGGCGGCGACGTCCTGTTCGAGCCACGTACGCCGCTTCGTTCCGGGAACAGCCGTGACTCCGTCCCGCGCGAGCACCCAGGCGAGGGCGAGTTGACCGCTCGTCACGCCGAGGCTGTCCGCCGTCGCGATGATCCGGTCGAGCAGTGGCAGGTTCCGCTCCAGGTTCGCGTAGGCGAAACGCGGCGAGGTGCGACGGAAGTCGTGGGCCGGCAGGTCGCACACCGATCGCACGGCTCCGGTGAGAGAGCCGTGGCCGAGCGGCGCGTACGCGACGGGGTCGGCCGCCTGGACCTCTACTGCCAACTCTTCCTCGAACCGGATCAGAGCCAGTCCCTCCTCATCTTCACGGCCACCCCTGGCACGGAAAGCCACGAAAAAACTCACGCTGCTCACTGTGCTGGGGTGGGGGCGGATCACCGCACGAACTGGCAGACGCCATGGAACAGTGAGGCACCCACCTAGTGGGCTCTGCGCAACTCCGCCCGTACCCGCTCGACCATCCGCTAAACTGCCCATATTCGGCTCGCGGAGAGTCGAAGGGCGGCAATGTATCGACAGGCCCGGCACCTGCGGACGCTGCAGATGGGTGTGGTGCACCCAACTCCGCATGGTTTTTGTTGGGTTCACGAGGTATGTGACCGAGAGCGTCAGCCGGGTGGCATCGAGGTATCAGCATGCCTGAAAGTGTGAAGAAGGCAATTGCCCGAACCCGAGTGGAATTCACTGGTGAGCCCCAAGAGGGAGCGTTCGCAGGGGTTCCACGGGATGGGTCACTCGGACTTGACACCTGCTTGAGTGAACAACGCACCCTTCGTGCTCTGTTGGCACTCGGCCTTTTCAACCGATTGGGACTCGGGGATGCGCGTCCGCCTGCTCGGTGGGGGTTGCACACGCTCGTGGCTTACGACATCACTGCGTCGCCTCGCTACAACGGGCTCGTCCTCATTACGGACGTTCCGCACAATGTGGCACCGTACCTCCTACCCAGCCGCGACGGAGGAAGCTCACTACCGGGGCTCCGACTTGAAGAGTTCCGGGGCCGGCGCACCTACATTGCACGTCATCTGCCCACGGGCGCCCAATTGGTCGTAACAGGAAACCCGTCCGGCACCTGGGGCGCTTCGCGGCGTCCTTCCCCGCGTTGGGACTTCTACTCAGTTGACAAGCCCCTGACCGCAACGGAGCAGACACAGCTAGACGAAGTACCCGGCATGGGCGCAGACGCTGAGCGCTTGCTGGCCGGTCTCGCGACCAGAATCGCGACTCAGGACCCTCAGGGCAGGTGGGCGATCGGCAACTGGTTCTCCGACCCCCTACGACGTCCTGGCTGGCTCAACGACGGGAGCGAAGAACGCTATGGGAAGCAGATGTGGGGCTCGGCGGACCGATGGACGTTTCGATGGAATGGCTTTCCCTACGTCGAAGACGTCGCAACATCACTGACAGCTCCCCAGGTTGGTATCCCCGGCGCCACAATGCAGGATGTTGGCGACCGAGTCGAGGTGCGGTTGGGGGTAGCCACGCTCAGCTTGCATGGACGTCGAGCATCGCTCAAGCGGACGCCGGGACAGCCCTCATGAACTGGGACAACGTGACGCTGGTGATCCTCGCTGCTTTTGGCTGCGTCATGCTGCTACTGACGCAGATCACCGAGGTGCTGTCCAGGCTGCCTGAGATCATCCGAGCCTGGCGTGAGGTGCGGCGCGCTCTTCAAGCGCGGCCAGACGATCTCCCTGAAGTCCAGGGCTCGCGAGAGACTAGCGATTCAGCCTCTGTCTCTGGTGAGGGAAGCGCCCGGAGGGCCGTCACTGTGCCTGACAGACCGGTCAGAGGGCAGTGCCCAAGAGCCCGGTGTCAGGCGGAACGCAGGCGGCTCCGCTAACTCTGCCGTGCGCCGAGACGCAGGGATCAAGACCTCCACTTGGGAAGCTAAGGTGATCGGGCGCCAGTTGCCTTACTGACCTACGGCGGAGCGGCGTCGGCGCCTGGCGACCGGTCGCCTGATTTCCCGCTGTTCCCCTTGGTTCCCCGCACGGTCTGGCACGCACCCGGCACGTGAACCTTCGGTCGGTTTCGGCCCCGCGGTCGTAGGCCAGGCGCTTAGAAGGCGCACTTGGTTCACCCGCACGCGGATGATGCTGGTCTGGGCGGAGGGATAGAAGGCGCGGCGGAGGCGTCGGCTGTATCGCTTGGGGCGGTGAATATTGCCGGTGCGGTGTCCCGAGTCGCGTGGAACGGGCACGAGGCCGGCGGCGGAGGCGAGGTGGCCCGCGCCTGCGTAGGTGCTCAGGTCACCGGCTGCGACGATGAACTCGGCTCCCAGGATGGGGCCATGCCCGGCAGGGACTCGATGATGTGGGCTTGAGGGTGGGTGCGGGACGGCAAGCTTGCGGCTACGCAGACGTACCGGCGGCGTCGAGCGGTTGTGTAGATCAAGAACTCGCGCGCCTCTCCAGGAGCAAGTTCCACGTTGCTGATCCCGGTGCGGAAGTTGAACTCTCGATCTTGGGTGCTGACGCCCGGAGCATCGTGAATCGTCACTCCCGTAGCCACGGCTCCACCAACGTTGCGCAGACGCAGATGGTGTCCCGCCGAGTGGTGTAGCCGATCAAGGCTCCGGAATCCGCAGGTCGGGGACGGTGCCTCAGTCCGGTCGGGTGTTCAACTCACCTCAGCAGGGCGCCTCGTGGACTGCTGCGTCTGCGGAGATCGTCAGGAGCCTCGTACCGGAACGCGTAATGCTTGATCCCCTACACCACGACGCGGGACACGACCCAGACGCAAGCGACTGCCGCCTCCAGTGCGCTCGACTCGCAACTCCACCTGTGGCTCTGCCGCCCTTTGCCGCTCTTCAGCTTCCTGCCTCTGAAGAGCGAGTGAGTCCTCCGCCGCGCTCGCTGACCGCTCGGCAGCATCCGACGAACGTCGTGCCTCCCGTGCAGACGCCTGCGATGCCTCAGCTGACTGCTCCGAGGCCCGAGCAGAACGGACGCCGAGCCGGTAACTGATGACCACCGAAACGATCGATACCGCCACAGCTGCGCATCCAGGCAGGTCGCTCATTTCCATGGCTGGGGACGATACCGACGCGATTGGCGGACGCAGGCCTGAGACTGAGCGCCTCCACGAGCAGTTGCGCTCATTCCGGTGGCATCACAACCAACCATCGACGTGGTGCATTGTGTGGAGAGGACGCGCAGCGCACGCCTCAGTAAACGTCCGGTGACCTGCCTTCGAGGCCCCGCAAGATCAAGACGCTATTACAACGTGATCACTGTCATGGAGCGGCATTCGGCGGCATCCGCCTGCACATACGCCAAGACCCCGTCCCCAGCTAAAGCGCTGATGGCGGGGTCTTTGGGCACCTCATACAGGGTGCCCCCGGCAGGATTCGAACCTGCGCACACGGCTCCGGAGGCCGTTGCTCTATCCCCTGAGCTACGGGGGCGTGTCGGGCGCTGTGTTTGCGGCGACGGGTAGAACCCTACCAGCTCTTTCGGGGTCGTCATGAACGGGTTTTGGGGGTTGGTGAGGGGGTGTCGGGAGGCGTTCCGGTCTTGGGCGGCGGGTGGGTTCGGGATCGCTCCCGCGGGGTGGAAGTGGGGAAAAGCCGGACGCGGCCCCACGTGCCGACCTACTCTCGAGTTGTGCCAGGCGCGTCGGGTCGGGTGCTTGTTGTGGACGACAACAAGGTCATCCGGCAACTGATCAGGGTCAATCTCGAGCTGGAGGGTCTCGAGGTCGTGACCGCGGCCGACGGTGTCGAGTGTCTGGACGTCATCCACCAGGTCCGCCCCGATGTGGTCACCCTCGACGTGGTCATGCCCCGGCTCGACGGATTGCGTACCGCCGCCCGGCTCCGCGCCGACCCGCGGACCCGTAACCTCCCCCTCGCCATCGTCAGCGCCTGCAACCAGTACGAGGTCGAGAACGGTCTTGACGTCGGCGTCGACGCCTTCCTCGCCAAGCCCTTCGAGCCCGCCGAACTCGTCCGACTCGTACGCCAGTTGCTCGAGCGGCGTGAGACTCCGGCCACCAGCGCCTCCTTCGAAGGCGCCGACAGCATCTACGGCTCCGGCGAGACCGAGCGCGCCGGCCGCACCAGCAGCTAGTCGGGTCGATACAACCACCGACCACTGCCCGAGACCGGTACCCCCACCCACCCGCGGGCGCCCGACCGCCGCAGAGGGCGTGGCGACGTGTCCGCCCGCAGCGGCCGGCGCGTCCTCGCCGGGCTCCCCGCGATGCAATCCCACTTCATCGCGCCAGACCGAGGACGGACATGTCGCCGGACGGATAGGTCGCCACGTCCCCGACCCCACCACGGCGACCCGGCGACCGGTCGACCCGGCACAGCAACCCCCATCGGCCCGCACCAGCCCGACACCTGAACAAGCCCCGGCCCCCACCCCACCGTCCACATCCCGGACCCTCCCCCAAACCAGTTCGCCTACCCACCCCCCTCCTCCCCTACGCTTGTCCCGTGACCCCCGTCGAGCTCTCCCGTACCGTCCTGCGTGCAGTGCGTCGCGCGGTGGACGTGGGCGAGCTTGTCGCGCCGGTGCCGGAGAGTGTCCAGGTCGCGCCCCCGGGGCCCGGCGGCCGCGGGGACTACGCCACGAACGTCGCCCTGCAGCTGGCCCGCCCCGCCGGCCGCCGGCCGCAGGAGGTCGCCGAGATCCTGCGGTCGCACCTCGCGGACGCGGAAGGCGTGACCGGTGTCGACATCACCGGGCCCGGCTTTCTCAACATCACCCTCGACGGGAGCGGAGAGCAGGCCCTCGTCGCCGAGATTCTGAGGTGCGGCGCGCGGTACGGGGTCGTCGACGAGCCCACCGGGCAACTCGTACAGCTCCACCATCCCCGCGAAGTACGCGCCGCCGTCACCGCTCAGGCCCTCGCCCGGATCCTTCGCTCCCAGGGCGCCCTCGTCCGTACGTCCTGCGAGGCCGAGCCCGACCCGGCCTGGGCAGCCGTCCTCGGTGTCAGCGTCGACGCCCACGGCACCCCCGCCGAGCCGGCGCCCCTCAAGGTCAACGTCCGGCCCGTACCGGCCGGCCAGGACCCCATCCCGCTCGGCCGCGACGCCGCCCGCTGGGCGCTGTTGCACCCCGCGTCGCACGACCACCCCCGCATCACCGCGGACCACCTCGTCCAGCGGGAGACCAACCCGCTCTTCAGGGTCCGGTACGCCCACGCCCGCACCCGGGCCCTCAGCCGCAACGCCGCCGCCCTCGGCTTCACCAGCGCCCCCGGCGTCCCCGGCGACGTACAGGGCAACGCGACACACCTCGTCGACGCCCTTGCCGCCTACCCGCACGCCCT
>NZ_JAPWHT010000388.1:0-10035 GCF_027270795.1 Streptomyces sp. ActVer | reverse complement strand
CATCCCTCCCCGAGGTCCTGCTGTGGGGCCAGGCGCCCGCCTGTGTCTGCGAGCTGCGCGTCCCCGAGCGGATCACGGACCCGCTCGCCGGCTTCGTCCCGCCGCCCGCCGAGGGCCCGTCCCCGGGCCAGGGCCTGTGGTTCACCCGCCAGGTGTGCGCGTACGTGGACATCCGGGACGCGGAGTCGGGCGACGGCTCGCTGATCCGAGTCCAGTACGCGTAGGACACCCGGCGCCGCATGTCCCGTACGGTCCTCCGCGGCGAAGGCACCCGCATGCCCCATAACCGGTGCGAACGCACGTTTTCAGGTAGGTATTCAGGTAGTCCTCCCCGTGTCGACGAGCCGCGGGGAGCCGAACCTTTAAGCATGCTGGAACTCTCCGGAGGACATCTTCCGGATCCCGACGCCGCCTACGGCTGGTACCCCCAACCACCCTTGGGAGCAGGCCATTCGAGTGTCGTGTACGACCCCCGTCCCGTCGCGGCGGCCGAGGCCCGCGCGGAGGTCAGGCGGCGGCTTGAGGGCTGGGGGCTCGCGGAACAGAGCGACACGGCGGAGCTCCTCGTCAGCGAACTCGTCACCAACTCCCTGATACACGCGGCGAGTCGCCTCCGCCTCACCCTCTCGGCCGCGCACGGAGTCCTGCGGTGCGAGGTCTCCGAGGCAGGCCGCCGCCCCGCGGAGGTGCCCGGGGCGGGCACCGCGGTGGGCGGCTGCGGGATGTTCCTGGTGGATGCGCTCGCGAGGCGCTGGGGCTGCCACCAGGACGGGCCGGGCCGGACCCTCTGGTTCGAGCTCGGCACGTGCGGGTCCGACGGCTGTGGTCGGCGACAGCCGTAGTGCCCCGCGAGTTCCGGACGAACCGTTGTCAACCTCCGGAACCACAGCCCGGGCCCCGGTGGCGCGCCCAGCCGCCGGGGCCCGCCCGAACGACTTCTCCTCGGTTCCTCGGTGTACACACTCCTCACCTGTGGACATCGGGTGGTGATCACCGCACGCCCTCTTGTGCCCCCGTTCTCTTTACGCTTTCTTGATCCGCATGGCTGACACCTCTGGGAACGCGGACACCACTGGAAGCACGGCCACGGGAGAGACGGGGAAGGCCGCTCCCGGTCCCCGCAAGTCCAGTTGGAAATACATCGGCCCCGGCATCGTGGTGGCCGCGACGGGCGTCGGCGCCGGCGATCTCGTCGCCACGCTCATCGCGGGCTCGAACTTCGGCTACACGCTCCTGTGGGCCGCCGTCATCGGCTGTCTCGTCAAGATCTCGCTGGCCGAGGCGGCGGGCCGCTGGCACCTGTCCACCGGCCGCACGCTGTTCGACGGCTGGGCGAGCCTGGGCCGCTGGACGTCGTGGTTCTTCGTCGTGTACGTCGTGATCTGGGGCTTCGTCTACGGAGCCGCGGCCATGTCCTCGTCGGGCCTGCCACTGCAGGCGCTCTTCCCGGACATCATGGACCTCGAATGGTGGGCCGTCCTGACCGGTCTGGTCGGCCTGGTCTTCGTCTGGTTCAACAAGTACGAGGTCTTCGAGAAGGTCATGACCGTCCTGGTCGGCGTGATGTTCGTCGTCACGGTCTACCTGGCGATCCGCGTCACCCCGAACCTCGGCGACGCCTTCGCGGGCCTGCTCCCGGTCCTCCCCGACGAGAAGGACTCGATCCTCAACACGCTCGGCCTGATCGGCGGTGTGGGCGGCACCATCACGCTGGCCGCGTACGGCTACTGGGTCAACGCGAAGGGCTGGACGAACACCGGCTGGATGAAGGTGATGCGCCTGGACAACCGCGTCGCGTACATCACCACCGGCATCTTCGTCATCTCGATGCTCTTCGTCGGCGCGGAACTCCTCCACTCCTCCAACGTGGCCATCGCGAGCGGCGACAAGGGCCTGATCCAGCTCGGCGACATCCTGGAGGACGAGTACGGCACGGCGACCGCCAAGTTCTTCCTCATCGGCTTCTTCGCCACGTCCTTCACGTCCCTGATCGGCGTCTGGCACGGCGTGAGCCTGATGTTCGCGGACTTCGTGGAGCGCTACCGCAAGGACAGGGCCGGCCGCGCGACCGGCGAAGGGGAGACCCCGGCCGGAAAGGCGACGTCCGGCGAGGGGGAGACATCCGGCGAGGGAACGACATCCGGCGAGGAGGTGGCCTCCGGTGCCCGCGAGCGCTCCTGGCCCTTCCGCGCCTACCTCCTCTGGCTGACCTTCCCGCCCATCGTCCTGCTCTTCCAGGGCGAGCCCTTCCGCCTGATCATCCTGTACGGAGTCCTGGGCGCCGCCTTCCTCCCCTTCCTCGCCCTCACCCTGGTCTGGCTCCTCAACTCCTCCCGCACCCCCGCGGAATGGCGCAACGGAATCCTGAGCAACTCCATGCTGACGATCGCGGGCCTGCTCTTCGTCGTCCTGTGCGTGAAGCAGATCTGGGACCAGCCCTGGTCGGAGTTCTTCTGATCCGAGGATCCGACCAGGGCCGGCCCGCCCGGGCTACGGAAGCCCGTGCACGTGCGGTCCCACCGCGTTCGACCACGCGTTGCCGGCCGTCGCGTCCCAGTTTGTCGACCAGGTCATGGCACCGCGCAGGTCCGGGTAGGTCCTGGAGGGCTTGAAGGAGCCGCAGTTGGTGCCCTTGGTGAGGCAGTCGAGGGCGTTGTTCACGATGCTCGGGGAGACGTAGCCGCTGCCCGCGCCCCTCGTCGAGGCCGGCAGGCCGAGGCCCACCTGGGACGGGGCGAGGCCGCCCTCCAGCTGGATGCAGGCGAGGGCGGTGAGGAAGTCCACCGAGCCCTGGGAGTACACCTTGCCGTCGCAGCCGAGCATCGAACCGCTGTTGTAGTACTGCATGTTGACGACCGTGAGGATGTCCTTGATGTTCAGGGCCGTCTGGAAGTAGCCGTTCGACGTCGACTGCATGTCGATCGTCTGGGGAGCCATCGTGATGATCAGCGAGGAGCCCGCCTTCGAGGACAGGGACCGCAGCGCCTGCGTCATGTACGTGGCGTTGAGGCCGTTCTCCAGGTCGATGTCGACGCCGTCGAAGCCGTAGGTCTGCATCAGGGTGTAGACGGAGTTGGCGAAGTTCGTCGCCGAGGCGGAGTCGTTCACGGCGACCGTGCCGCGCTCGCCGCCGATCGAGATGATCACCTTCTTGCCCGCGGCCTGCTTGGCCCGGACGTCCGCCTTGAACTGGTCGACGGTGTAGCCGCCGAGGCCTGCCGAGTCGAGGTTGAAGGCCACCGCGCCGGGAGTGGTCGTGGCGTCGGCGAAGGCCACCGCGATGATGTCGTACTGGGACTGGACGTCGGAGATCTTCTGGACGGCCGCGCCGTTGTTGAAGTTCTGCCAGTAACCCGTCACCGCGTGCTTGGGCAGCCCGGTCCCGCCGCCCGAGTTCGCCTTGGTCGTCCCGGTGACCGCCGTCGACTTCACCGACTCACCGGCCGAGTTCGTCGCGGTGACCTGGAAGGAGTACGAGGTGGAGGCGGCGAGGCCGGTGACCGTCGCCGAGGTGCCCGTCACCGCGAGCACCTTCGTACCGGCGCGGTAGACGTTGTAGCCGGTCGCGCCCGACACCGTGTTCCAGGCGAGGGAGACGGAGGAGGAGCTCGTGGACGCAACGTTCAGACCGGCGGGCGTCGAGGGGACGACCGGATCGGGGTCGCCGCCTCCGCCCCCGTCGGGCCCGAACACGGACACGTCGTCGGCGAAGTAGGCCGCCTGCCCGTACCAGCCGTGCGTGTAGACGGTCACCGAGGTCGTGGACGAGCCCGTGGTGAAGGACGTCGTCAGCTGCTTCCAGGAGGAGGAGTCCGGGGTCCAGGCCGACACGTCCGTCGTACCCGTGCCGCTCGCCCCGAGGTACGCGTACCCGCCCTGCACCCAAGCGCTCAGCGTGTACGTCGAGTTGGGCCTCACCGCCACGGTCTGGCTGCACCGGGCGTTGTCCTGCCCGGCGGGCGTGGCCTTCAGGGCGGACGCACCGCCGTGCACGGGGGAGGAGACGGCGGCGCCGCTGCCCGCCGAACAGGTCCAGTTGGAGAGCCCCGACTCGTAGCCGGCGTTCTTGGTGTTGTTGACGTCGGCGGCCGAGGCCTGGCCGGCTCCGGCGAGAGAGAGGACGGACGCGGCGAGTGCGGTGGCGAGGGCTGCCGCCCAGGTCCGTCTGCGTCTGGGCATGCCTGGTACGCGGTCCACTGGGGCCTCCGGTGGGGGAGTGGGAGTCAAGAGTGGGGGACGACTACGGTGGCCACCGCTGGAGGTCCAAGGTGGTCCAGACCAATCGGGTTGTCAAGACCTCTGACGGAGGTCAACGCCCTTGCCGTACCGTCGAGTTGAGGCATATGCGCCTCACTCTGTGTGGATCACCCGCGCACCTTGTGTGAGGTGATCTCGCTGATCCGGTGTTGAGCGGCCCATGCCGTGGATAAGGTGCAGTTGCGGAAGGGCGCACAGTGACGAATTCGCGTTCTTCCGTGAAAGTTCGATGGCGAAATCAGGGCGATCTGAGGCGGTGGTTGACCACCCCGCCGCAGTGAACGGGGTGGTGTGCAGCGTGCCGACCGCGATAGCCGTCACCAGTTCCGATCTGGTGCTCCCACCGCACGACCGGCAGACCCCGCCCGCCGCCGTCCAGCCCCTCGAAAGCCTCGAAAGCTCCCTCACCGGGATGCACGCGCTCATCGAGCAGCACGGATACGTGATCGCGCTGTACCCGGCCTCCACACCGGGTGACGTCACCCGGCGGCTGCACGCCGTGCGCTCCGTCCTGGAGAGCGACCGCATCGCGCTGCTCGCCCTGGACCTGCCGCCGCTCGGGCTCGCCCTGCTCGCCCAGCAGCTGCGCCAGCTCTCCGTCTGCGACTTCAGCCCCGGTGTGCTCGCCTCCTCCGCGCGGCTGCTCGCCCACTACATCTACGCGGGTGCCCTGCTCGGCTCGGTCGCCAAGCTGGACCGCATCCCCGTGTCCCTGAAGTCGCACGCCAAGTCATGGGTGCCGGGCGCCCAGTTCGCCGTACTGGCCAATCCGCGGCCGCAACTGGTCCGTGTCGGCCAGGAGGAGCTCACCGGGCCCGAGTTCGGGACACGGATGCTCGTCGCGGCCGGACAACTGCCCGCCGAGTGGCTCACCGGGACGCTCGCGCCCGCCTGGCGCGTCCAGGGCGTCACGACCGTGCCCCTGCCGGCCGAGTCCACACGCTGGTGGGGCACGGGCAAGGTCGCCGAGTTCGCCGCCGGGCTCTACGACGTGTCCGTGCTGTACCAACTCGTCTCGTCCGTGCGGCGCGAGGAGTGTCACTGGTGCGGTCTCGAACTCATCGGCGACCGCTGCGGATTCTGTGCGGCGCCTTTGCCACCGCCCCAGGAGCTTCCGAGGGCCACGGTGCGGGCAGCTTCTTCGGTACGTGCCCTGCCCCGAGGGGCTTCGTAAACCACGTAAGTCATGTACGTACACCTGAATAACGGTGCACAACAGGCACGTTGAACGAGCACGTAGAACGAATTACCAGGCACGACCGCTCGACCCCGCTGTCCCCGCCCCCCTGATCGAGGTTGTCCGCGTCATGAATTCACGCCAGCGCCGCGGCGTCATCCTGCTGGTCCTCTCGGCCCTGTGCGCCCTGGGCGCCTTCGCCGGAGTGCTCTCGGTGATCCGCGACGTGAACTCGAAGGTCGGCCCCGAGGTCGCGGCGTACCGCCTGAAGGACGACGTCGCGCCCTACCGGGAGCTGACGTCCGACCAGTTCGAGAAGGTCTCGATGCCCGAGCGGTGGCTTTCGTCCACCGCCGTCACCAATCTCTCCGAGATCCGCGGCAAGATCGCGGTCACCCGGCTGGAGAAGGGCTCGCTGCTCCAGCGGGACATGATCGTGGACCGGCCCGAACTGGAGGCCGGCCAGCAGGAGATCGCGATCATGATCGACGCGGCGACCGGTGTGGCGGGCAAGATCAACCCGGGCTCACGGGTCAACATCTACGCCACGTTCAAGGACGAGACCGACAACGGCAAGGACCAGTCGAAGGTCATCGTCGAGAACGCCCGCGTCATCGACGTCGGCAAGCTGACCGCCCTCGACCCGGGCCAGTCGAGCAACGACCGCCGCCGCACCGCGAACGAGGCGGTCCCGATCACCTTCGCCCTCGACACCGCCGACGCCCAACGCGTCGCGTACGCCGAGTCGTTCGCCGAACACGTCCGCCTGGCGCTGGTCGCGGGCGGCACCGACGCCACCGTCGCCCCCGGCGACCGCACGTACACCCTCGACGAGGACAAGTAGGAGGCCGTGATGCGCTCAGCCCCCACGTGGCCAGGCCGAGGGACGGACAAGCCGGACCGAGAGCCGGGCAGGCCGGGCACTCCGGGCCGGGACTCCGGCAGGCCGCGCCGAGAGCCCGCCGGACCGGGGCGAGGGACCGGCCGATGACCATCCGCATCCTGCCCGCCGTCGGCGACATCGACTCGGCCCGCGCGCTCAGCACACTGCTGAGCCAGCTCGCCGACGCCGAACCCGCACCGCCCGTCGCGGACACCACGGCCCTGCTGGACACCCTGGCCCGCCTCGCCGCCGACTCCCTGGACGAGCTGCCCGAGGTCGTCCTCGTCCACGAGCGGATCGGCCCGGTCCCGGCGCTCGACGTCATCCGCGACCTGGTGCTGAGTTTCCCGGCCGTCGGCGTCGTCCTCATCACCGCCGACACCAGCACCAACGTGCTCACCGCCGCCATGGACTCCGGCGCCCGCGGCATCATCGGCCTGCCCCTCGGCTACGACGCCCTCGCCGAACGCGTCCACGCGGCCGCCGCCTGGTCCATGGGCATGCGGCGCCATCTCGGCAGCGGCACACCCGAGTTGTACACCGGACCCGGCGGCCGGGTCGTCACCGTCACCGGGGCGAAGGGCGGCGTCGGCGCGACCGTCGCCGCGGTCCAGCTCGCCCTGGCCGCCCAGGCGTCGGGCCGCTCGGTGGCCCTGCTCGACCTGGACCTCCAGTCGGGGGACGTGGCCTCGTACCTGGACGTGCAGTTCCGCCGCTCCATCGCCGACCTCGCCGGGATCAGCGACATCAACCCGCGCGTGCTCCAGGACGCCGTCTACACCCACGACACGGGACTCGGCCTCCTCCTCGCCCCCGCCGAGGGCGAACGCGGCGAGGAGATCACCGACCGGGTGGCCCGCCAGGTCCTCGCCGCCCTGCGCTCCCGCTACGAGGTCGTGGTCGTCGACTGCGGCGCCCAGCTGAACGCCGCGAACGCGGCGGCCGTCGAACTGGCCGACCAGGCCCTGCTGTTGGTGACCCCCGACGTGGTCGCCGTCCGCGCCGCCAAACGCATGGTCCGCATGTGGGACCGCCTCCAGATCCGCAAGGCCGAGGAGACCCTGACCGTCGTCAACCGCTTCTCCCGCGGTACGGAGATACAGCCCTCCCTCGTCGAACGCGTCACCGGTACGAAGGTCGCCCGTTCCACGGTGCCCGCCGCCTTCAAGGAGCTCCAGTCGGTGGTGGACGCCGGCCGCATGCAGGACCTGGACGCCCGCTCCACGGTCAAGCAGGCGCTGTGGGCCCTGGCGGGCGAGCTGGATCTGGTGGTCCAGCAGGAGGGCGGTGGCGGCGGCCGGCGGCGCAAGACGTCCTCGGACCGGGGAGCCCTTGCCCTGCGCCGCAAGGGCGGCGACCGAGGGGCCGTCACCCTCGAATTCGCAGGGATGTTCCCCATCCTGCTGGTCGTGATGACGATCCTGTGGCAGTGCGTGCTGTACGGCTACACGTACTCCCTCGCGGGGAACGCGGCGGACGAGGCGGCGCGGGCGGCCACGGCGGCCTACGCGGTCGAGGGCGATGTCCCGGGTGCCTGCGCCGCCGCCGGTGGCAAGAACCTTCCGGGCGCCTGGGACGGCACCGAGATCAACTGCGGCACCGATGGGCCGGTCATGAAGGCCACGGTCGCCGCCCAAGTACCCCTGTTCTTCCCGGGCTTCGACGTGAACTGGACCGTCAACGCAGAGGCGGGGGCCGCGCTGGAAGGGGACGACGGATGAAGCGCCTACCGGCACGTCGCCCGGCCCGCCTCCTGAGGCGCCTCGCGAAACGCCTCCGGGGCGACGACCGGGGCGTGTCCATGCTGGAGTTCGCCGGTTTCCTCCCCATCCTCCTCCTCGTCGGCATGGCGGCCATCCAGCTCGGCCTGATCGGCTACGGCATCAACCAGGCCGGTACGGGCGCGCGAGCGGCGGCGCGGGCGGCCTCCCAGGGTGAGGACGGAGCCGCGGCGGGGCAGGCCGCGGTGAGCGGATGGTTCGACAACCTGACGGTGTCGCCGGTCGAGGGCCCCGACCTCACCACCGCGACGGTCACCCTCAAGGTCCCCGCAGTAATCCCCCTCCTGCCCGCCGTGACCGTGCAACGCGACGCCACCATGCCCACCGACGACTGACCGACCGACCGAGAGACCTGAGAGACCGAGAGGAGGCGACCCCATGAGCCTGCGAGCCCGTATCGCCGCCCCCGAAGAGGGCGGATCAGGCCGCGAGGACGGCCACCTCGTCGCCGTCTACCGTGCCAAGCTGCTCGAGGAGATCGACCTCGCCGAGATGTCGAGCCTCGCGGCGGCCGAGCGGCGGATGCGGCTGGAGCGCGTGCTCGGGCACATCATCAGCCGTGAGGGCCCGGTCCTGTCGTCCGCCGAGCGCTCCCAGCTGATCAGAAGGGTCGTCGACGAGGCACTGGGCCTCGGCGTCCTGGAACCGCTCCTCGCCGACGCGTCGATCACCGAGATCATGGTCAACGGACCGGACTCGATCTTCGTGGAGCGGGCGGGCCGCGTGGAGCAGCTCCCGCTCCGGTTCGCCTCGAACGAGCAGCTGATGCAGACCATCGAGCGCATAGTCTCCACGGTCAACCGCCGCGTGGACGAGTCGAATCCGATGGTCGACGCCCGCCTCCCCACCGGCGAGCGCGTCAACGTCATCATCCCGCCACTCGCCCTCACCGGCCCGACCCTCACGATCCGCCGCTTCCCCCGCGCGTACACACTCCCGGAGCTGATCGGCCTCGGCTCGCTCGACGAGCAGATGCTGATGCTGCTCGCCGCGTTCGTCCGCGCCCGCTTCAACGTCATCGTCAGCGGCGGCACGGGCTCCGGCAAGACCACGCTCCTCAACGCGCTCTCCGGCCTCGTCCCGTCCCACGAGCGCATCATCACCATCGAGGACTCCGCCGAACTCCAGCTCCAGCAGGAGCATGTGATCCGCCTCGAATCCCGCCCGCCGAACGTGGAGGGCAAGGGCCAGATCACCATCCGCGACCTGGTCCGCAACTCCCTGCGTATGCGCCCCGACCGCATCATCGTCGGTGAGGTCCGCGGCGGCGAGACCCTGGACATGCTCCAGGCCATGTCGACGGGCCACGACGGCTCCCTCGCGACCGTCCACTCGAACTCCGCCGAGGACGCCCTGATGAGGCTCCAGACCCTCGGCTCGATGTCCGAGGTCCAGATCCCCTTCGAGGCGCTCAAGGACCAGATCAACTCCGCGGTCGACGTCGTCGTCCAGCTCACCCGCCACGCCGACGGCTCCCGCAAGGTCACCGAGATCGCCCTGCTGGTCTCGCACGGCCGCGAACAGTTCCGTGTCGTCCCGGTCACCCGCTTCGTGCCGCGCCCGACCGGCCCCGACCGCGTCGTCCACGGCCACTTCGAACACCTGCCGCTGCCCCGCTCGGTCGCCGAGAAGCTGTACGTCGCCAACGAGCCCCTGCCGCCCGCCTTCGGGGTCGCGGAGGCCATCGACGTCCTCAACACGAGGCAGGCCATCGGATGACCGGCCGGACACCCCGCTGGACGACCCCCACCACCGAGACCGACAAGACCGATGAGAGGAGCGAGCCGTGAACAACCAGGCCCTGCTCGCCCTCGGCGGCACCGTCCTGTGCGGCACACTCGCCGTCGCGGGCGTGCACACGTACGCGTCGGGACGCGCCCAGCGCCAGGCCCTCGTCGACCGGCTCTCCGGCGGCGGCCCCCTGCGCACCGCGGCCG
>NZ_JAPWHT010000387.1:0-10048 GCF_027270795.1 Streptomyces sp. ActVer | reverse complement strand
GGGTGCAGCCGCCGCTCGGGCGGCCCGGCCGCGTCCTTCCGCCCGCCCTCGGCCGCCTCCTCCGGTACGGGCGCCGCCTCCGGTACGGATGCCTCCTCGGGTACGCGCCGGGGCTCGTCCCGTACATCCTCTACGTCCCTGGAGGCGCCCGGCGTCGTCACAGCCCCGCCGATCGGGCCTCGCCCAGCTCCGTGAGCCGGTCGCGCAGCCGTTCCGCCTCGGCCGGGTCCAGCCCCGGAATGCGGGCGTCCGTCGCCGCGGCGGCCGTGTGCAGCTGCACGCTCGCCAGCCCGAAGTGCCGTTCGACGGGGCCGGAGGTGACCTCGACCAACTGCATGCGCCCGTACGGCACGACGGTCTCCTCCTGCCACAGCACACCCCGGCTGATCAGCAGGTCGTCCGCGCGCTCGGCGTACCGCCAGGACCGCCAGTTGCGGCCCAGCATCGGCCAGCCCCACAGCAGCACCGCGAGCGGCAGCAGGGCGAAGGCCGCCCAGCCGGGCCCCGCGAGCAGGCCGAGCAGCAGCCCCGTACCGACGGTCAGCAGCCCCAGCCACACCACCAGCAGCAGCCGTCGCATCCTCAGCAGCCCCGGCGGGAGGCCGATCCACACCGGCTCGCCCGCCGCCTGCCCCGCTGTCCGCCCCGCGTTTTCCGAGGTCCCCGTCTCCATGTCGCAAGCGTACGTACGCGACACTGTTCCCATGACTCCTACGACGGGTCCCACGGAGACCATGGTCGGTATCGGCGGCGCCGCGGAGAGCACCGACATGGTGCTCAACATCGGGCCGCAGCACCCGTCCACACATGGTGTGCTGCGCCTGCGGCTCGTCCTCGACGGTGAGCGGATCCAGCACGCGGAGCCGGTGATCGGCTATATGCACCGCGGTGCGGAGAAGCTCTTCGAGGCGCGCGACTACCGCCAGATCATCATGCTGGCCAACCGCCACGACTGGCTCTCCGCCTTCTCGAACGAGCTGGGCGTGGTCCTCGGTGTGGAGCGGATGCTCGGCATGGAGGTCCCCGAGCGCGCGGTGTGGACGCGCACGCTGCTCGCGGAGCTGAACCGGGTCCTGAACCACCTGATGTTCCTGGGGTCGTACCCCCTGGAGCTGGGCGGGATCACGCCGATCTTCTACGCCTTCACCGAGCGCGAGGAACTCCAGCACGTCATGGAGGAGATCTCCGGCGGGCGCATGCACTACATGTTCAACCGGGTCGGCGGCCTCAAGGAGGACATGCCCGCCGGATGGACCGCACGCGCGCGTGCGTCCGTTTCCGGCGTGCGCTCCCGCATGGACCGCTTCGACGACCTGGTGCTCGGCAACGAGATCTTCCGCGGGCGTACGAGGGATGTGGGCGTCCTCTCCCCGGAGGCCGTGCACGCCTACGGAGTGAGCGGTCCCATCGCCCGCGCCTCCGGAGTCGACTTCGACCTGCGCCGGGACGAGCCGTATCTCGCCTACGGGGAGCTCCAGGACACCCTGAAGGTCGTCACACGCCAGGAGGGCGACTGCCTGGCCCGCTTCGAGTGCCTCCTGGAGCAGACCCACGTCGCGCTCGACCTCGCCGACGCCTGTCTGGACCGGCTCGCGGAGCTGCCTCCGGGGCCCATCAACCAGCGGCTCCCGAAGGTCCTGAAGGCCCCCGAGGGCCACACGTACGCCTGGACCGAGAACCCCCTCGGCATCAACGGCTACTACCTCGTCAGCAAGGGCGAGAAGACCCCGTACCGGCTGAAGCTGCGCTCGGCCTCGTACAACAACATCCAGGCGCTGGTGGAGCTGCTCCCGGGCACGCTGGTCGCGGACATGGTGGCGATCCTGGGGTCGCTGTTCTTCGTGGTCGGGGACATCGACAAGTAGGTCGGCGGACGGCGGCAGGACCGCGGTCGGATCGCTGCCGGGGCTCGGATCGCGGCCGGGTCCCCGGGGAAAACGCGCTCTACGTAGAGGGCTGTTCTCCGCCGGGGAGCGGGTTCGGAATTCCAACCGGCTGGAGCAGCCACCCGAAGTCGCCGAGTCCGCCCCGGGCGGTCAGCTCGGCGGCCTCGCCCGCGCCCGCGAGGGCCCGTACGTACGCCGTCGGGTCCGTGGAGGCCAGGCTCAGGGACGGCCGCTCCCCGCTCACCCCGAGCGCGCCCAGGGCCTCCCGCTGGCTCAGCAGCCGTGCCCCGGGCAGGGCGCACGCGTCCAGCGCCACATGCGCGGTGATGTCACAGGAGCCGTCGGGCACGGGTGCGGTCTCCCTGCCCTCCCTGAACCCGGTCAGCGTTCCGAAGGGCGGCCGCGCGCCGGCGAAGTGCGCGTAGTCCACGGCCACGGCGAGACCCCGGCCGAGGGAGGCCACGGCAGTGGCCCAGGCGGCGTCCCTGGGGAGCCCGATCTCGGCGCGGAGGCCTTCGGCAGCCTGACCGTGAAGGCCTTGAGCAGGGCCCTGGAGGCCCGCTGCGGACAGGCGGACGTCCTCCGGCAGGGGCGGGCCGTCCGGAGCTTCGGAGAGCGGCAGCGGGCTGCCTGGAGTCCCGGTGAGCGGCCACCACCTCTCCAGCCACTCCGCCTCCGCCCCGGCCACCGGTTCCCCGAGGACCTCCGTCCCGTCCTCCCGTACGAGAACGAGCCGTGCCGTTCCCTCCGCGTCCACCTCGGCGACGTCCAGGGGCACGTTGTCGAGCCACTCGTTGGCGAACAAGAGGCCCGTGACGCCTGGCGGGGGCTCCGAGAGCCACTCGATTCGGTGATCGACTCCGGCGGGACGGGCGGCCCGTTCCACGGCGTACCCACGCGCGCGGGAGGCCACTTCGGCGGGGAGGGCCTTCAGGACGCCGGTCACCAGCTCCCCGAGGCCCGCGCCCATGTCGACGAAGGCGAGTTCGGCGGGGTGGGCCAGCGCCTCGTCGACGAGGCACAGGAGCCGGGCCACGGCCCCCGCGAACAGCGGTGACGCGTGCACCGAGGTGCGGAAATGGCCCGCGGGCCCCTCCGGGCGGCGATAGAAACCGGAGGGCCCGTACAGCGCCTCCTCGGTCGCCGGGCGCCACCCGCGCACCCCGCCCGCGCTCTCACGCTTCACTGCGCTCACCACTGCTCCCGACCGCTTCCACCGCGTCAGGTTAAGCGCCAAGTCGAATCGGGCCTCCACCTTGGGGAGTACGAGCACCGGTTACGGATCGACCCTCCGGTTGACCCCTGCACACAGCACGCTTCCCTACGCTGGGTTACGTGCAGCGCCTCTATGACTTTCTCCGCAGGCACCCGATGTGGGTCGACGGCTTCTGGGCCGTCTTCCTGCTCGGGATCTCTGTCGTGGGCGGAACCGCGAACCAGGAGGCCACCGGGACCGACCTCCCGGTCGTCGTCATCCCGGTCACCCTGCTTCTCTGCCTGGTGATCGCGCTGCGCAGGCGCATGCCCGAGAAGATGCTGCTGCTGGCCGTCGCCGTGGGAGTGGCACAGCTGGCACTGGACGTGGCGGTGGTGCCGGCCGACTTCGCGCTCCTGGTGATCAGCTACACCGTGGCGTCGAACGGCACGCGCTGGGCCTCCCGGCTCGCCCTGACCGCCGGTCTGTTCGCGGCGCCCCTCTCGCAGCTGCGCTGGCCGGACGGGAACACGAGCGGCGCGGGCCACGTCGCGATAGTGGTCTTCCAGATGGTCCCGTTCGCCCTCGCCTGGGTGCTCGGCGACTCCCTGCGCACCCGCCGCGCCTACTTCGCACAGCTGGAGGAGCGGGCCGCCCGTCTGGAGAAGGAGCGCGAGGCGCAGGCCAAGGTCGCCGTCGCCGCCGAGCGCGCCCGGATCGCCCGCGAGCTGCACGACGTGGTCGCGCACAACGTCTCGGTGATGGTGGTCCAGGCCGACGGCGCCGCGTACGTCCTCGACTCCGCACCCGACCAGGCCAAGAAGGCCCTGGAGACCATCTCCGGGACGGGCCGGCAGGCCCTCGCCGAGATGCGCCGCCTCCTCGGCGTACTGCGCACCGGCGAACACCAGGAGTCCGGCGAGTACGTGCCGCAGCCCGACGTGGAGCAGCTCGACGACCTCGTCGAGCAGTGCCGCACCTCCGGACTCCCCGTCGACTTCAAGATCGAGGGGACCCCGCGACCCCTGCCCAGCGGCGTGGAGCTCACCGCGTACCGCATCGTGCAGGAGGCCCTCACCAACACCCGCAAGCACGGGGGGCCGAACGCGGGTGCGAGCGTGCGCCTGGTCTACTTCGACGACGGCCTCGGCCTGCTCGTCGAGGACGACGGCAAGGGCGCCCCGCACGAGCTGTACGAGGAGGGCGGCGCCGACGGCCGGGGCCACGGCCTGATCGGGATGCGCGAGCGCGTCGGTATGGTCGGCGGCACCCTGGACGCCGGGCCGCGGCCGGGCGGCGGTTTTCGCATCAGCGCCCTGCTTCCCCTCAAGCCGGCCCACTGACACGTGCACGCTTCAGCTCCACGAACCGACCGGAGGACCTTCCCATGCCGATCCGCGTGATGCTCGTCGACGACCAGGTGCTGCTGCGCACCGGGTTCCGGATGGTGCTCGCCGCCCAGCCGGACATGGAGGTCGTGGCGGAGGCGGGCGACGGCGTCGAGGCCCTCCAGGTGCTGCGCGCGACCGAGGTCGACGTGGTGCTCATGGACGTACGCATGCCGAAGCTGGACGGCGTGGAGACCACCCGTCGCATCTGCCAGGACGAGAACCCGCCGAAGGTGCTGATCCTGACCACCTTCGACCTCGACGAGTACGCGTTCTCGGGACTCAAGGCCGGTGCCTCCGGCTTCATGCTCAAGGACGTGCCGCCCGGTGAACTCCTCGCCGCGATCCGCTCCGTGCACAGCGGTGACGCGGTGGTCGCGCCCTCCACCACCCGGCGTCTGCTCGACCGGTTCGCGCCGATGCTGCCCAACGCGGGCAAGGAGCCCCAGCACAAGGAGCTGGAGCGGCTCACCGGGCGCGAGCGCGAGGTGATGATCCTGGTCGCGCAGGGCCTGTCGAACGGCGAGATCGCGGCCCGGCTCGTCCTCTCCGAGGCGACGGTCAAGACCCATGTGGGCCGCATCCTCACGAAGCTGGGCCTGCGCGACCGCGTCCAGGTCGTCGTCCTCGCGTACGAGACCGGTCTGGTGCGGGCCGGGGGCGGGGGCCAGGGCTGACCACCGCCAGGGGACAGGACCGACCACCGTCCGGGGACAGGACCGACCACCGTCCGGGGGCCGGGGCGCGCGTGACCGGGGTGTGATCGGCGACCACCAGCCCCCGGCGTCCTGGAGCGGCTGCCTGAACCGGAGTTCGCCGAGCGTCTGTGGACCGACCACACCACGGTCGCCAGGACCGCCGACCGCATCGCCGTCCTCGCGGGCCTGACCGAGCGCATCCGCTTCGACCGAGCCGCCGCCGCAGCGCGGGTCGGCTCAGCGCAGGATGCCCTCCAGGAAGTCGCTGCCCAGGCGGGCCACCATCGTGACGTCCAGTTGGTGCAGGACGTACCGCCCGCGGCGACGGGTGGTGAGCAGGCCCGCCTTCTTCAGGACACTCAGGTGCCGGGATATCTCGGGCGGCGTCATGCCGTGCGTCTGGGCCAGCTCGCTCGTGGTGAAGGCGCTGCGGGCCAGACTGCGGCACAGGCGCATCCGCACGGGGTGGGACAGGGCCGTCATCCGCAGGGTCAGCTGCTCGACGGAGGGCGGGGCCGCCAGCTCGGGGGAGCCGACCGGGTAGTGCAGCACCGGCTGCCAGCCGTACCGGTGCAGCACCATGAGGTGGGGCCAGCCGAGGCTCGTCGGCACCAGCAGCAGGCTGCTGTCCCGGACCATGGTGTGGCCGCTGCCCAGCTTGTCGACGGTGACGCGGCCGGCCGCCTCGTCCAGCGTCACCGCGGGCGACACCGAGGCCAGCGCCTCGGCCAGGCCCCGGCGTCTGAGCAGGTCCGTCTTGTGGCGGGCGTCCGCGGCGAGCTGGTGGCGCAGCCGGGACCAGGTCTCGGCGAAGAATGCCTCGTCGCAGTCCTCCAGGAACTGCCGCAGCCAGGCACGGATCCTGGGCGGGTCCTCCAGCAGCCGCGCGGTGAACTCCGCCGGCCGCGGTCCGCGCGCGGCGGCCAGCTCCAGTGCGCGCCGACGGGCCCCGCCGTCGGTGAGCGCGCCCGCGCCCTGTGCGTCGTACGGCAGCGCGCAGGTGAATTCGAGGGCCGCGTCCACGAACTGTTCGTCCGTCAGTTTGTCGAGCAGGTCCAGGTCCTCGGCGAGGGTGGCGCCGGGGAGCGTGGTGCCGCCCCCCACCCCCGCATACGGCAGGAAGAGGTCCGAGAAGGTCGTCCGCCACAGGAAGTCGGCCTCGCACATCCGGTCCGCCAGGTGCGGGTCGAGCCGCGCGGTCACCCCGGTCGCCCAGCCCTGCAGCCCGGGATGGTGTCCCGGCTCGGCCAGCGCGTGCAGCGCCATGCAGAGCTCGGCGAGGGGCGAGGGCACGACGGCCACCCGCTCCCTGCGGAGCCCGGAAATGTCGATGGTCACGCTCATGACCTCATGGTGCACCCCGCCACCGACAACGCGGCCGTCGATTGACGACGCCGGTCAATCGACGCGACGCCCCGGCCGGGCGCGCGCAAGCTGGCATCACAGACCGGGGCAACCGCGGGGCCCACGGCGTTCACGTCCGTACCCAGTCCCGAAGAGGCGATCCGCCATGAGCATCACCCAGCAGTACCTCCTGGACACCTACCGCGCCCGGCAGCACGGCGACCCGACCCCGCCGGCCCCCGGCACCCACGACTGGCAGGCCATGCGCGAACTGGCCGACCACCGCCGGTTCCGCGCGGCCCTGACCGGCCGCCCGGCCCGGGGCCGGATACGGGTGGCACTGGCCCGGCTGCTCGGGCACTGAGGCGCACTGAGGGGCCGACTCTTCAGCCACCGGACGGCCCGGCCCCTCAGCGCGGCAGCCGCTCCACGAAGTCGGCGACCGCCGCGCGGACGTCCTGCGCGGTCCACTCCAGCCCCGGCGCGGCCACCGTGACCTCGGTGAACGCCAGACCTGGTCCACCCCGCTCCCAGACCTGCGGGAACAGGCCGGTCCTCGTCTCCTCGGCCTGCAGCGTCCCCGCGTCGGTGAGGGCGTCGGCGTCGTACGGCAGCCAGAGCTGGAACTGGTGGGTGTGCGGCTCCTCGGGGTGGACCCGGGCCCAGGGCACCCCGGCCCCGGCGAACCCCTCGCGCAGGGCCGCGGCGACCACGCGCGCGTGGGCCACGTACTCCGGGAGCCGCGGCAGCTCCTTCTCCAGGCCGATCAGCGCGGACAGGGCGGTGGGGAACTGCTGGAGGATCTGCCCTCCGTAGCGGTGGCGCCAGGCCTTCGCCTCGTCGACGAGCGTCTTCGGGCCCGCGAGGGCGGCGCCGCCGAATCCGTCGAGCGACTTGTAGAAGGACACGTAGACGCTGTCCGCGAGGTCCGCGATCTCGTCCAGGGAGTGGCCGAGACGGGTGGTGCACTCCCACAGGCGGGCCCCGTCGAAGTGCACCACGGCGTCGCGTTCGCGCGCCGCGTCCGTGACGGCGACCAGTTCCTCCCAGGAGGGCAGGACGAAACCGGCCTCCCTGAGGGGCAGTTCGAGGAAGAGCGTCCCGAAGGGCTCCACCAGGTCGCGTACCTCCTCGGCGGAGGGCATCCGCGGCTCGCGTGTGGGATGGACGGTCCGCAGATTGCTGACCGTGCTGAGGGCATAGCGTTCGTGGACCTCCGGGTGGGAGAGGGGATGCATCGCCACCGTCGTACTGCCCGTGCGGCCCGCCCAGCAGCGCAGTGCGACCTGCTGGGCCATCGTGCCCGAGGGGAAGAAGGCGGCGGCCTCCTTGCCGAGCAGAGCCGCGACCCGCTCCTCCAGGGTCTCGACGATCCCGTCGCCGTACATGTCCACCGGCTTGTCCAGGTCGTACACGTCCGGTGCCGCCTCCGTCAGCCGGGACAGCAGCTCACTGACCGTGGAGTGGAAACCGGGCCGCCACAACACCTGCCGCGCCCCTCGCCAGGCGACCCTGCGCCGCTCACGCCGCTGCTCGGCCGTCCCTTCCGCGACCTGCCCGGCCGAACCGTCCGCCGCCCGCTCAGCTGCCGGGTCCGCCGCCCGCTCAGTCGCCTGGTCCGCCGCCTGTTCCACCGCGTGCTCCGTCGTATCGCCCATGCCCGGATCATGCAGGACACGACGGCGACCGGTCATATGAATTCCCCACAGCCTGTGGACAAAAAAACGACCCTCGGACCAATCGCGTTAACATGACGAGAAATCGTCCGGTACCCCGAGCGGACTGGAACGGAAGGCCGCCGTCGAGTGAGTACATTCCCCCAGCCAGACCCCAAGGACCGCCCCGCACGGCTCACCGTCGGTGTGGTCGGCACCGGTCGTGTGGGCCCCGCCCTGGCCGCGTCGCTTCAGCTCGCCGGACACCGCCCGGTGGCCGCCTCCGGGGTCTCCGACGCCTCCCGGCGACGAGCGGCGGAACTGCTGCCCGACGTGCCGCTGGTGACCCCCGAGCAGGTCCTGGAGCGGGCCGACCTGGTGCTCCTGACCGTCCCGGACGACGCTCTGCCCGGACTGGCGGAGGGCCTCGCCGAGACCGGCGCCGTACGGCCGGGACAGCTCATCGTGCACACCTCCGGGCGGTACGGCACGAGGGTTCTGGACCCCATGCTGCGCGCCGGTGCCCTGCCGCTCGCGCTGCACCCCGCGATGACGTTCACCGGCACCCCCGTGGACGTGCAGCGCCTCGCCGGGTGCTCCTTCGGGGTCACCGCGCCCGAGGAGCTGCGCCTGGCCGCCGAGGCCCTGGTCATCGAGATGGGCGGCGAGCCCGAGTGGATCGCCGAGGCCTCCCGGCCGCTTTACCACGCGGCCCTCGCGCTCGGCGCCAACCACCTGGTGACGCTGGTCGCCGAGTCCATGGAGCTGCTGCGCGCGGCGGGCGTCGAGGCCCCGGACCGGATGCTGGGCCCGCTGCTGGGCGCCGCCCTGGACAACGCGCTGAGGTCGGGCGACGCGGCCCTCACGGGACCGGTGGCGCGCGGTGACGCGGGCACGGTCGCCGCGCACGTCGCCGAGTTGCGCAAGCACGCGCCCCAGACCGTCGCCGGCTATCTGGCGATGGCCCGCGCGACCGCCGACCGGGCCCTCGCCCACGGCCTGCTCAAGCCCGAACTCGCCGAGGACCTCCTCGGAGTACTCGCCAACGGGACGGCCGGGACCGCCGGGCCGGGCGGACCGAACGGAACCGACGGAACGAACGGACCCGACGGGCCCGAAGGAGACGCCCGATGACGCGCGCAGGTGCCGAGAACGGAGCCACCCGATGACCACCACCGTGCTGCGCACCGCCGACGAGCTCCACGCGCGCGTGCGCACCGGCCGCCGTGCCGTCGTGATGACCATGGGCGCCCTGCACGAGGGCCACGCGACGCTGATCCGCACCGCCCGTGAGATCGCGGGCGACGGCGAGGTCGTCGTCACCGTCTTCGTGAACCCCCTCCAGTTCGGCGCGGGCGAGGACCTCGACCGCTACCCGCGCACCCTGGACGCCGACGTCAAGATCGCCGAACTGGCGGGCGCGGACGTCGTGTTCGCCCCCTCCGTGGACGAGGTCTACCCGGGTGGCGAACCCCAGGTCCGCATCAGCGCCGGCCCCATGGGCGGACGCCTGGAGGGCTCGACGCGTCCCGGGCACTTCGACGGCATGCTCACCGTCGTCGCCAAGCTGCTGCACCTCACCCGCCCCGATGTGGCGCTGTTCGGGCAGAAGGACGCCCAGCAGCTCGCCCTGATCCGCCGCATGGTGCGCGACCTGAACTTCGGCATGGAGATCGTCGGCGTCCCGACGGTGCGCGAGGCGGACGGCCTGGCCCTGTCGAGCCGCAACCGCTATCTGTCGGCCACCGAGCGCCGTACCGCGCTCGCCCTCTCCCAGGCCCTGTTCGCGGGCGGCGACCGGCACGCCGCCCAGGAGGCCCTGCGCGCGCGTGCCCGTGAGGTGCCCGCCACGCACGCGCGTGCCGCGGCTCTCAGCGCCATC
>NZ_JAPWHT010000386.1:0-10060 GCF_027270795.1 Streptomyces sp. ActVer | reverse complement strand
GCCCGAACGTGATGATCAAGATCCCGGCGACGAGGGCCGGTCTCCCCGCGATCACCGAGGTCATCGGCCTCGGCGTCAGCGTCAACGTCACGCTGATCTTCTCGCTGGAGCGCTACCGCGAGGTGATGGACGCCTACCTGGCCGGTCTGGAGAAGGCGCGGGCCGCGGGCCTCGACCTCTCCACCATCCACTCCGTGGCCTCCTTCTTCGTCTCCCGCGTCGACAGCGAGATCGACAAGCGGCTGGCGAAGACCGGCACGGACGAGGCCCTCGCGCTCAAGGGCAGGGCGGCGCTCGCCAACGCGCGGCTCGCGTACGAGGCGTACGAGGATGTCTTCGGCGGCGCCCGCTGGACCGCTCTCTGCGGGAGCGCCAACAGGCAGCGTCCGCTGTGGGCCTCGACCGGCGTCAAGGACCCGGCCTACAAGGACACGCTGTACGTCGACGAGCTGGTCGCGCCCGGCACGGTCAACACCATGCCGGAGGCCACGCTCGACGCCACCGCCGACCACGGCGAGATCCGCGGCGACACGGTGACCGGCGGCTACGCCCAGGCCCGCGCCGACCTGGATGCCGTCGAGAAGCAGGGCATCTCGTACGACGAGGTCGTACGGCAGTTGGAGGACGAGGGCGTCGCCAAGTTCGAGGCCGCCTGGGGCGAGCTGCTCGACGCGGTCGCCGTCTCACTGAGCCGCAAGGGAGTTGACGGGGAATGAGCGACAGGCTTCCCGAGGGAACCTCGGCGAAGGCATCCGAAGCGGCAGCGGAGACTGAGGCCGGTACGACGCCGGACGCCACCGCCACCGCCGACGACCTCACGCCCGAGTCCCTCGCCCAGGCGCTGGACCTCTCGTCCGACTGGGACAACCCCCTGCGCCACCCCGGCGACCGCCGGCTGCCGAAGATCGCCGGGCCGTCCGGTCTGGTCATCTTCGGTGTCACCGGCGACCTGGCCCGCAAGAAGCTGATGCCGGCCGTCTACGACCTGGCCAACCGCGGACTGCTCCCGCCGGGCTTCTCCCTCGTCGGCTTCGCCCGGCGCGACTGGGAGGACGAGGACTTCGCCCAGATCGTCCACGACTCGGTGCGCGAACACGCCCGTACGGAGTTCCGCGAGGAGGTCTGGCAGCAGCTCTCCGAGGGCATGCGGTTCATCCCCGGCGACTTCGGTGACGACCAGGCGTTCAAGCAACTGCGCGCCGCCGTCGAGGAGTTGGACGCCTCCCGGGGCACCAGCGGCAACTACGCCTTCTACCTCTCCGTACCGCCGAAGTTCTTCCCGAAGGTCGTCAAGCAGCTCAAGAAGCACGGGCTGGCCGACGCCCCGGCCGGTTCCTGGCGGCGCGCGGTGATCGAGAAGCCGTTCGGCCACAACCTCAAGAGCGCCCGTGAGCTGAACAAGGTCCTGCACGACGTGTTCGACCCGGAGCAGGTCTTCCGGATCGACCACTACCTCGGCAAGGAGACCGTCCAGAACATCCTGGCGCTCCGCTTCGCCAACCAGATGTACGAGCCGATCTGGAACCGGTCGTACGTGGACCACGTACAGATCACGATGGCCGAGGACATCGGCATCGGCGGCCGTGCGGGCTACTACGACGGCATCGGTTCGGCCCGTGACGTCATCCAGAACCACCTGCTCCAGCTGATGGCGCTGACCGCGATGGAGGAGCCCATCGCCTTCGACGCCGACTCGCTGCTCACCGAGAAGCTCAAGGTCCTCAAGTCGGTGCGGCTGCCGGAGGAGCTGGGCGAGCACACCGTGCGCGGGCAGTACGCGGAGGGCTGGCAGGGCGGCGCGAAGGTGCCCGGCTACCTCGAAGAAGAGGGCATCGACCCCGCGTCGAAGACCGACACGTACGCGGCCGTCAAGCTGGAGGTCGACAACCGCCGCTGGGCGGGCGTCCCCTTCTACCTGCGGACCGGCAAGCGGCTCGGCCGGCGGGTCACGGAGATCGCGGTCGTGTTCCAGCGCGCCCCGCACTCCCCGTTCGACTCGACCGCCACGGAGGAGCTCGGCGCCAACGCGATCGTCTTCCGTGTCCAGCCCGACGAGGGCATGACGGTGCGCTTCGGATCGAAGGTGCCGGGTACGTCGATGGAGATCCGGGACGTGTCCATGGACTTCGCCTACGGCGAGTCGTTCACGGAGTCCAGCCCGGAGGCGTACGAACGGCTGATCCTGGATGTCCTGCTCGGCGACGCCAATCTCTTCCCCCGACACCAGGAGGTGGAAGAGTCCTGGAAGATCCTCGATCCGATCGAGGAGTTCTGGGACAAGAACGGCAGGCCCGCGCAGTACGCCTCGGGCAGCTGGGGTCCCGGGGAAGCCGACGAGATGCTCGCACGAGACGGACGGAGCTGGCGCAGGCCATGAAGATCGACCTGACCGACACCACGGCAAGCAAGATCAACAAGGCCCTAGTGGAGGGCCGCCGCGCCATCGGCACGCCTGCCGTGGGCATGGTCCTGACGATGGTCATCGTCACGGACGAGGAGAACGCCTACGACTCGATCAAGGCGGCCGAGGAGGCCTCGCACGAGCACCCCTCGCGCACCCTGGTCGTCATCAAGCGGCACGTCCGCACTCCGCGCGACCGCACGAACTCGCACCTCGACGCCGACGTCCGTGTGGGCGCCGACGCGGGCACCGGCGAGACGGTCGTGCTGCGGCTGTACGGCGAGGTGTCCGAGCACGCCGACTCGGTGGTCCTGCCGCTGCTGCTGCCGGACGCGCCGGTCGTCGTGTGGTGGCCGGTGGACGCACCCGAGTTCCCGGCCAAGGACCCGCTGGGCGCCCTCGCACAGCGCCGGATCACCGACATGTACGCGGTCGAGGCACCGCTCGCGGCCCTGGAGGCCCGTGCCGCCTCGTACGCGCCCGGCGACACCGACCTGGCCTGGACCCGGCTGACCCCGTGGCGTTCCATGCTCGCGGCCGCCCTGGACCAGGCCCGTACGAAGGTCACCTCGGCCGCCGTGGAGAGCGAGGCCGAGAACCCGAGCGCCGAACTGCTGGCACGCTGGCTGGAGGCCCGCCTCCAGGTCCCGGTCGAGCGTGTCGTGACGGCGGGGCCGGTCGTCACCGCCGTCCGGCTCGGCACCAGGAACGGCGAGATCGTCATCGACCGTCCCGAGGGTCCCCTCGCGACGCTGTCGCTGCCGGGCCAGCCCTCGCGCACCCTCGCGCTGAAGGTCCGCAGCACCTCCGAGCTGATCGCCGAGGAGTTGCGGCGCCTGGACGCGGACGAGATGTACGCCGTCGCCCTGCGCGGTGACGACGCCGGAGGGGAGGAGAGCCGTGCCTGACACACCCAGGCTCACCCGTCGCCCCGAGTGGACGGCACTGGAGGACCACCGCGCAGGCCCGCTCCTCCATCCGCAGCTGCGCGAACTGTTCGCCACGGACCCGGAGCGCGCCGAGCGCTACACCGTGCGGGTAGGCGATCTGCGCATCGACTACTCCAAGCACCTGATCACCGACGAGACGCTCGCGCTGCTCCAGGAACTCGCCACCGCCACCGACGTGTTCGGGCTGCGGGACGCGATGTTGCGCGGCGAGCGGATCAACGTCACCGAGGGGCGGGCCGTGCTGCACACGGCGCTGCGTGCCCCGCTCGACGCGGTCGTCGAGGTCGCCGGCGAGAACGTCGTGCCGAAGGTGCACGCCGTGCTCGACAAGATGTCCGACTTCGCCGAGCAGGTCCGCTCCGGCAAGTGGACCGGCCACACGGGCAGGCGCATCCGTAACGTCGTCAACATCGGCATCGGCGGCTCCGACCTGGGTCCGGCGATGGCGTACGAGGCGCTGCGCGCCTTCACCGACCGCGACCTGACGGTCCGCTTCGTGTCGAACGTGGACGGGGCCGACCTGCACGAGGCGGTGCGGGACCTGGACCCGGCGGAGACGCTGTTCGTCGTCGCCTCGAAGACCTTCACCACCATCGAGACGATCACCAACGCGACCTCGGCACGGTCCTGGCTCCTCGCCGGTCTCGGCGGTGAGTCCGAGGCGGTGGCCCGGCACTTCGTGGCGCTGTCCACGAACGTCGAGAAGGTCGCGGACTTCGGGATCGACACGGCCAACATGTTCGAGTTCTGGGACTGGGTCGGCGGCCGTTACTCGTTCGACTCGGCGATCGGTCTGTCGCTGATGATCGCGATCGGCCCGGACCTCTTCCGGGAGATGCTCGACGGGTTCAGGATCGTCGACGAACACTTCCGCACGGCTCCACCCGAGGCCAACGCGCCTTTGCTGCTCGGCCTGTTGGGCATCTGGTACGGCGACTTCTTCGGCGCCCAGTCGCACGCGGTGCTGCCGTACTCGCACTACCTGTCCAAGTTCACCGCGTACCTCCAGCAGCTCGACATGGAGTCCAACGGCAAGTCCGTGGACCGCGAGGGAAACCCCGTCGAGTGGCAGACCGGGCCCGTCGTGTGGGGCACGCCCGGCACCAATGGCCAGCACGCGTACTACCAGTTGCTCCACCAGGGCACGAAGACGATCCCGGCCGACCTGATCGGCTTCGTCAACCCGGTCGACGACCTGGGTGCCGAACTCGCGGCCCAGCACGACCTGTTGATGGCGAACCTCTTCGCCCAGGGCCAGGCCCTCGCGTTCGGCAGGACCGCCGACGAGGTACGCGCCGAGGGGGTGCCCGAGGAGCAGGTCCCGCACCGCACGTTCCGCGGCAACCACCCCACGACGACCGTCCTGGCCGCCGAGTTGACCCCCTCCGTCCTCGGGCAGCTGATCGCCCTCTACGAGCACAAGGTGTTCGTCCAGGGCGCCATCTGGAACATCGACTCCTTCGACCAGTGGGGCGTCGAGCTCGGCAAGGTCCTCGCCAAGCGCATCGAACCCGCCCTCACCGAGGGCGCCGACGTCCCCGGTCTCGATCCCTCCACCGCCGCCCTCGTGGCCACGTACCGCACTCTCCGAAAGAAGTGAACTGACATGACTGCGATGCAGCTCGGTCTCATCGGCCTCGGCAAGATGGGCGGCAACATGCGCGAGCGGATCCGCCGCGCGGGCCACACCGTGACCGGCTACGACCGCAACCCGGACCTCTCCGACGTCAGCAGCCTGACCGAACTGGTCGGCAAGCTCGAAGGCCCGCGCGTGGTCTGGGTGATGGTCCCGGCCGGGGCCCCCACCCAGGGTGTCATCGACGAACTCGGCGACCTGCTGGAGCCCGGCGACACCGTCGTCGACGGCGGCAACTCCCGCTGGACGGACGACGAGAAGCACGCCGAGGAGCTGGCGGCCAAGGGCATCGGCTTCGTGGACGCCGGTGTCTCGGGCGGCGTCTGGGGCCTGCAGAACGGCTACGCCCTGATGGTCGGCGGCGACGCCGAGCACATCGCCAAGGTCCAGCCGATCTTCGACGCGCTCAAGCCGGAGGGCGACGCCGGGTTCGTCCACGCGGGCAAGGTGGGCGCCGGCCACTTCTCGAAGATGGTCCACAACGGCATCGAGTACGCCATGATGCAGGCCTACGCCGAGGGCTGGGAGCTCCTCGAAGCGGTCCACTCCGTCACGGATGTGCGCGAGGTGTTCCGCTCCTGGCAGGAGGGCACGGTCATCCGTTCCTGGCTGCTCGACCTGGCGGTCTACGCGCTGGACGAGGACGAGCACCTGGGGCAGTTGCGCGGTTACGCGGAGGACTCCGGCGAGGGCCGGTGGACCGTCGAGGCGGCCATCGACAACTCCGTGCCGCTGCCCGCCATCACGGCCTCCCTCTTCGCGCGGTTCTCGTCCCGGCAGGACGACTCGCCGCAGATGAAGATGGTCGCTGCGCTGCGCAACCAGTTCGGCGGTCACGCCGTCGAGTCCGCGAAGTAGGAGTCAGTGGTCATGGGCGACCTCCTTCTCGTCCGGCACGGCGAGACCGAGTGGAGCAGGTCGGGCCGGCACACCAGCTGGACCGATCTGCCCCTCACCCCGCGTGGCGAGGAACAGGCCAAGTCCCTCGTCCCGCTGTTCACCGGGCGGAACCTCGCGCTCGTACTCACCAGTCCGCTGAGGCGGGCGATACGGACCGCGGAGCTGGCGGGGCTGACCGGGGCGGTGTCCGATCCGGACATGCACGAGTGGGACTACGGGGCGTACGAAGGTATTGCCACCGTCGATATCCACCGCACCCGTCCCGACTGGTACTTGTGGAACGACGGGGTGCCGCCCGGGCCGGACGGGCATCCTGGCGAGTCCCCCGCCGAGGTGGGTGAGCGGGCCGATCGTGTCCTGGCCCGGGCGGAGAAGGCGCTCGGGGACGGTGACGTGGTGCTTGTCGCCCACGCCCACTTCCTGCGTGTCCTGACCGCTCGACGCCTCGGTCTTTCCGCCGCGGACGGCCGCCTGTTCCAGCTCGGAACCGGCACGCTGAGCCGGCTCTCGACGGAGCACGACCGTCCGGTCATCAGCGAGTGGAACGCCCTTCCGCCGGGGTAGTTTCCTCGCCCCCGCGGTGATCGGGCTGGGTTGTGTGTGCGGGTTCGTTGTGGCTGGTCGCGCAGTTCCCCGCGCCCCTTTCAGGGGCGCGGGGAACTGCGCAGTGCGGGGCGGAGCCCCTGAGTCAGGGGGACGGCTCACGCCCGGTGCTTCGGGTTGTTGTGCCACCTGGTGATCTGTTTCTCCGGATCGCCCGTGTAGGACCACGGCGTACGCGTGGCGCGCCGGCCGAGGAGGCGGAACAGCGAGGCGGTGATGTCCGGCACCCCGGCATGACAGGCGGCATGCGTGAGGTGGTTGAGCTGGTGGACTTCCCCCGGCTCGACGGGAACGTCGGCACGACCCGTGATCCACCGCTGCCAGGTACGCCGCACGTCACTGACGGCCCCGTCGTTGTTCCAGTGCTCACTGACCCCGGTCAGAGACCCCTGCTGCCCCTTCGCCCCCTCCAGGATGTACCGGAACTCCTCGAGCCGGGCGTACTGCACGAGCACCGGCAACGCACACCCCGGCGGAGCCACGCCGGCCGCGTCCCGGGCGAAGTCGTACATCAGACCGTGCGTACCGTGCCAGCGCGCCGAGTAGTAGTGCAGCACCTGGAGATGGCCCTCCACGCTGTACGGGTCGCGCGCGTGCAACTCGTCCCACCAGCGCCCCAGTTCCTGACGGCGCACCCCGGTGGGATAGAGCCGCGCGACGGCGATGAGCGAGATCCACGGCGTGGGATCGTCGACGTACGACTCGGCGGCCTGGAGGCAGGCCATGACCGCGGCGTCGACGCGGTTCTGGTCGATGGGAACGCCCCGGCCCGCGGCGATGGCCAGGTTGAAGGCCCGTGCCGTCTCGGTCGCGGCCCGCAGCACCAGCGCGTCACCGCTGTGGGGCTCGGCGGCCAGCCAGGACTCGGCCGTCGAGGTGCTCGCGCAGGCCTGCGCGAGCAGCCGCATCCGGTGGCCCCGCGACAGCCACGCGGGGCCGGTGGCCCCCAGCAGCTGCCGGAGCCCCTGCCAGCGGCCGATGACGATGTCCTGTTTGGCGGAGGTGAGGGGCGCGTCCCCGCAGTCGGGGTCGAATTCGGGCTTGAAGCGGTCTCTCGCCATCGGGGCCCTCTCAGAAGTCGGTGGGGAGACCCTCGTGGACGCGGGAACGTTCCGCCTCGGCGGCGGTGTAGCCGTCGGGTATGTACTCCGTCTCCACGACGTCGCTGGCGTCCAGGTTCGCCGGCCGGTAGTAGTCGCTGCCCTGGCGCCAGTACCAGAGCATGGGGACGATTCCGACGGCCAGGCCGCCGATGCCGATGGTGATCGAGGCGTTGCTCAGGTCGCTCAGTGACTCGATGAAGATCCAGAACATGAACAGGGCGCCGAGGAACGGCCACAGCCCGCCGAAGAGGAAGTTGGACGGGGACTTCAGCAGCATCTTGCGGTAGGCGACGACGACCGCGAGACCCGCGAGGCCGTAGTACACGGCGATCTGGAGGCCGATCGCGGCGATGGCGTTCTCCAGGATGTCGCCGACGCTGCCGAGGGCGTTGGACGCCACGAGCATCAGCAGTGCCACCGTGCCGACCACGGTGATGGCGACGTACGGGGTGTTCCAGGTGCGGTGCACCTTGCCCAGGGCGCTGGGCATCGTGTGGTCGCGGCCCATCGCGAACAGCGAGCGCGTGACCTGGATGAGCGTGGTCTCCAGGGTGGCGATGGTGGACAGCATCACGGAGACGATCAGCAGCTTGCCGCCCCAGCCCGGCCAGATCTCCTCACCGAGCACCGCGAGGACGTTGGCGTCGTTCTCCTGGATCTGCTGCGAGGAGAGGATGACGTTCACCGCGATGGTGAAGGCCTCGAAGAGGAGGAAGACGATGCCCACGCCGATCAGGCCCGCGAGGCCCGTGGTGCGGCGGCTGTCCTTGGTCTCCTCGCTGAGGTTGGAGGTGACGTCCCAGCCCCAGTAGTAGAAGGCGGCGATGAGGGCGCCGGACGCGAAGCCGCTCACCCCGTCGAAGTGGCTGAAGCCGAGCCAGGACCAGTCGAAGGGCCGGGCGTTGTCGTTGTGGAGCACGGCGCCCACGGCGAAGAGCACCAGGATGGCGAGCTCGACACCGGACATGATCAGCTGGGCGCGGACGGTGAGCCGGGCGCCGCCCAGCACGACGAGCAGCATGGCGACGAACCAGGCCGCGCCGACCAGGGTGGACAGTGCCGTGTTGTCCGCGAGCCCCTCGTCGAAGAGGGACAGCGTCATCGAACCGGCGGGCAGCGAACCGGCGACCATGAAGATGGTCGCCGAGACGACCAGCGCCCAGCCGCTGATGAAGCCGAGGAAGGGGTGGAGCGTGCGGCCGACCCAGGAGTAGCTGGCGCCCGCGTTGGTGTCGATCCGGCTGAGATAGCTGAAGGCCAGGGCTATGCCGAGCATGGGTATCGCGCAGTACAGCAGCGCCGCGGGGCTGGCCAGGCCCACCGCGCCGACGAGGACCGCGGTGGTCGCGGCGAGCGAGTACGCCGGGGCACTGCCGGCGATCGCCATCACGACCGTGTCGAACGTGCCGAGGACATTGGCCTGGAGCCCTCTGCCCTTGTTGTTGCCCATGGATGCGCTGCTTTCCGTCCTGCACGAAGTGCGTGCGGGCATGCCCGACCGCGCCAGGTGTAAGTGGGAGATGTGGCCGATTCCGTGCAGCCGTGGTGGTGGTCGGCGGACGGTCGCTCCGTAGTGGAGTGATGATAGCGGCGGCTCTTGAGGTTTCAATGTCAACTCGTGGGTAATGTCCACCTCCTTGCACACCCGCGATCTCGGTGTTATGGCATGCCGCAGGCCGGGCCCCGCAATCGGGCCCGGCCTGGCGGAGGTTGAGAATCCGGTGAGAAGAGGTCCCCGGTGTGGAGTCAGCGCACCGGCCGCCGTACGTGCTGGGCGGCCAGCCGCACCGGGGCGTTCTGCGCGCCGTAGCCACGGTAGCCCGTGTCGCGCTGGACCAGTTCGAAGAAGAGGCGGCCGATCGTCTCGGTGTAGCAGTGGCGGAAGGCGCCGTTCGCGTCCCGGTCGTAGAGGATGCCGAGTTCGCGGTACGCCTCCAGCTCGCCGTCGGCCAGCTCGTACTTGGCCGCGAGGTCGTCGTAGTAGTTCGCGGGGATCGGCAGCAGGCGGCCGCCCGCGTCCCGGAACCGGCGGGCCGCGGTGACGATGTCGTCGGTCGCGAGGGCGATGTGCTGGGCGCGGCCGCCCTCGTCGGCGCTCGGGGCCGCACCGACACCGAGGGCGATCCGCACACTGCCGTCGGCATTGGTGACGGCACGGCTGCGCAGCAGTCCGTACGGGTCGGCGACGTCCACGCTCTCGTGCGCGCCGAGCCCGAGGACGCTGTGGTGGAAGAGGGCCGCCTCGTCGAACTGGTGCCAGGGCTGGGTGAGCGCCAGATGATCTATGCGGTGTACGCCCCCGTCGACGGGGGACTTGTGCGCGACGGGCTCGAAGTCACCGGTCCAGCTGGGCAGTCCGGGTCGGTCCGTGGCACAGAAGAAGAGTTCCGTGCCGTCGGGTGCGGCGACCGCGTCCAGCGGGGCGTCCTCGGCGGCGCGGCGGCGCGGCAGCACAGGAGCGAGCAGG
>NZ_JAPWHT010000385.1:0-10080 GCF_027270795.1 Streptomyces sp. ActVer | reverse complement strand
CCGTGATCGTGCACTCGTACTCGGGGCCCGGCGCGCAGAAGGTCGTGAAGGCCGCCGCCTGGCACCACGCCGTGAACCAGTGGTTCGCCGACCATGGCTTCGCGGTGCTGTGCGTCGACGGACGGGGCACGCCGGGGCGCGACCGGGCCTGGGAGACCGCCATCCACGGGGACCAGCTCATGCCCGTGATCGAGGACCAGGCGGACGCCGTACGCGCGGCCGCGGAGCTCTTCCCCGAACTGGACACGGGACGCGTGGCCATCCGCGGCTGGTCGTTCGGCGGCTATCTCGCGGCGGGGGCCGTGCTGCACCGGCCCGACGTGTTCCACGCGGCGGTCGCGGGCGCGGCCCCGACCGATCTGCGGCTGTACGACACGCACTGGAAGGAGCGGTTCATGGGCCACCCGGACGTCCAGCCGGAGAACTACGAACGCTGCTCCCTGGTGGCCCACGCGCACAAGCTCACGCGCCCCTTGATGCTCGTACATGGGATGGCCGACGACAATGTGGCGCCCGCACACATGCTGCGGTTCTCGGCGGCGCTGCTCGCCGCGGGCCGGCCGCACACCGTGCTTCCGCTGCCGGGAGCCACGCACTCGGTGACACAGGAGGGCGTGATAGACACCCTGCTCAGGCTGGATCTCGATTTCATCAAGAAGTCGCTCAATTCCTGAACCGCCTGAACTGCGCGGGTGACGTACCCGTACCCCCTGTTGGATCAACACACAACTTTACAAACGCGCATCTGCACATCTGTGGAAGGGACCGCCACTATGTCCAGCGAATCGCTCAAGCCTGCGCCGGCGCTCTGTCGTCGCACCCTCCTTGCGGCACTGGGCGGGGCGGGTATCGCCGCCACGCTGACCGCCTGCGGGGGCTCCGACGACAGCTCGTCCGGCTCCTCCGACGCCTCCAAGTCGTCGGGCTCCGGCGGCGGCGCGGCGCTGGCCAAGACCACCGACATTCCGGAGGGCGGCGGCAAGGTGTTCGCCGACCAGGGTGTGGTCGTCACACAGCCGACGGCCGGTGAGTTCAAGGCCTACTCGACGGTGTGCCCGCACCAGAAGCAGCAGATCAACAGCGTCGCCGACGGCACCATCACCTGCCCCGCCCATGGCAGCCAGTTCAACGCCACCGACGGCAGTGTCAAGAAGGGGCCCGCGACCAGTGGCCTCACCGCCGCCAAGATCACCGTCAGCGGGGACTCGATCACGCTCGGCTGACCCGGCGGGGTCGCTTGAGGCAGGCCAGTACCTCGTCCGTGGTGGCGATGGTTGCCACCAGCGCCAGCGTGTTGCGGATCATCGCGGGGGTGTAGTCGGAAGGCACCCCCGCGATGGCGTCGCTGGGGACGACGACGGTGTAGCCGCGGTTCACCGCGTCGAACACGGCGTTGGGCACGGCCACGTTGGCGGAGACGCCGGTCACGATCAGCGTGCGGCAGCCGAGGTTGCGCAGCAGCGCGTCGACATCGGTACCGGCGAGGGGCGAAAGACCGTGCAGGCGGCGTACGACGAGATCCTCCTCGGCGACCTCGATGGGCGGTGCCACACGTACCGCGGTCGTCCCTGACAACTGCCGCACCGGCAGACGCTCGGCCGCGCGGAACAACCGGGCGTTGTGGTTGGCCCCCCGCCCGTCGGGGCGGCGCTCGGCGACCGCGTGCATGACCTGTACGCCGCTCTCGTGGGCCGCCGTGACGAGACGGGCGACCTGGGCGAGCGCGCCAGAGGAACGAACCTCCTTGGCCAGTTCGGGCAGCGCGCTGTCCGGACCGACGACACCCTGCTGGCACTCGACGGTCAGCAGGACCGTGGTGGCCGGGTCGAGGAGTTCGCTGAGCTGCTCGAACGACGGCATGGGCTCCCCCTGTCACGGGCGGTCCCCGGACCCTGTGCGGCCCGGTCGACCTGGTCTGCGGTGGCGGGCGAGCGTAGCCACCATTGCGCACGGACGGAAGACACTCCATGCTTTTCTGACGTCACGTCAGAAATGGGGAAACGTATGGCCGTCACTCAGCGCCGGGGCCGAAGGATCATGATGACTCCCGACGAGCTGGACGAGTTCCTGACCACCCAGCGCACCTGCCGGGTGGCGACCGTGTCGGCCGACGGCGCGCCGCACGTCAGCACGCTCTGGTTCGCCTGGGACGGCAAGTCCCTCTGGCTGTACTCGATCACCCGCAGCAAGCGCTGGGCCGACCTGCGCCGCGACCCCCGCGTCGCCGTGGTCGTCGACACGGGCGAGGAGTACGACGAACTGCGGGGCGTCGAACTGTCGGGCACCGTCGAGTTCATCGGCGAGGCCCCACGCACGGGCGAGCCCCACCCCGAACTCGACTCCGTGGAGCCCCTGTTCGCCCGCAAGAACTTCGGCCTCCCCGAAATGCCCCACGACGGCAGACACGCCTGGATGCGCCTCACCCCAGAAGCAACAACATCATGGGACTTCCGCAAGCTCGCTGCACTGTGAGGCGGGGGTGGGGGCGCCTCTTAAGGGGCGCGGGGAACTGCGCGACCAGCCCCCACCGCCCCGCACCCGAACAACCGACCCCGCCTAAGAGACCCGCACCCCCGCGGAGCGCAACGCATCCACGGCGGCCCGGATCGCCGGCCGCCGATCCGCATCGGCCCGCCACACCGCATACACATGCCGCGTAACACGCGGCCGCACCGGCACGGTCCGCACCCCGGCCGGAACCGGATCCCGCCCGAGGCGAGGCGCCACGCACACGCCGAGCCCCGCCGCGACCATCGCAAGCTGTGTGTGATGCTCCTCCGCCCGGTGCGCGATGACCGGCTCGATCCCCTTGCCGCGCAACGTGAAGAGCAGCCACTCGTGGCAGAACTCCCCCTCGTCCCAGGCGATCCACTCGTCGTCGACGAAGTCCTCCAGGTCCACCTCGGAACGATCGGCGAGGCGATGCCCGACAGGCAGCGCCAGATCGGTGGGGTCGTCGAGAAGCGAGGCCTTGACCAGACCGTCCGGCAGCGGCAACGGCTTGTTGTACCAGTCGAGAACGACCGCCAGATCGAGGTCACCGCGCGTCACCCAGGTGACCCCGATCTCCGGCTCCAGCTCACGCGAGCGAACCCGCAGCCCGGGATGCTCGGCACGCAGCGCGGCAAGAGCCGTGGGGAACAGCCCGCGCGCCGCCGTGGGGAACGCGGCGAGTCTCAACTCGCCCATCACCTGGCCACGCTGCGCCTCCAGATCGGACTGGGCGAGCTCGACCTGGGACAGGATGCGCGCGGCATGGTCGGCGAGCAGCCGCCCCGCATCGGTGAGCCGCACCCCCCGTCCGTTCTTGGCGAGCAGTTGCTGCCCCACCTCCCGCTCCAGCTTGGACATCTGCTGGGACACCGCCGAGGTCGTCACATGCAGCCCCTCTGCGGCGCCACTGACCGAGCCGTGCCGGGCCAGGGCGTCGAGGGTGCGCAGGCGCTCCAGGTTCAACATGTAAGCAATACTACGAGGTACCACGACAAAAATCTCGCTTGTGCTACGAGATCGTGATCCCCCATCGTGGTCGTCATGAGCGCCGCGACCGAGCCCCGGACTTCTCCCGTCCCGTTGTCCACCGCACCTCCGGGCTCGCTCCACACCGCCCCGCCCCTTCACCGTCGCCGAGCCCTCGACTGGCGCCTCCGCTTCGCCGGTCTGTCCCTGATCTGGGGATTCAGCTTCCTCCTCATCAAGGTCGGCACGAATGGCTACGCGCCCTTCCAAGTGACGTTCGGCCGCCTGCTGTTCGGGACGTTGGTGCTCGCGGTCGCAATCGCCTGGAAGCGGGACCGGCTGCCGCGCGGAGCACGCACCTGGGGGCACCTGGCGGTCTCGGCCCTGCTCCTCAACGCCCTGCCGTTCTCGCTGTTCGCCTACTCCGAGCTGACGATTCCGTCCACGCTGGCGGGGATCTGCAACGCGACCTCACCCCTGTGGGGCATGGCCCTTTCGCTGGTCGCCCTCTCCGAGGACCGGCCCACCCGCCGCCGGGTCGCGGGCCTCGGCATCGGCTTCCTCGGCGTGCTGACGGTGCTCGGCGCCTGGCAGGGCTTCCACGGTCTGGACGCCGCGGGCACCACGATGGCCCTGCTGGCGTCGCTCAGCTACCCGATCGGCTGGATCTACATCCGCCGCACACTGGCCGGCTCCAGCCACTCCAACCTCTCGCTGACCGGTGCCCAGCTTCTGCTCGCGACGGCCCAACTGGCAGTCGTCACCCCGCTGTTCACGACCCTGCCGACCCACTTCCCGCTCATACCGCTGCTCGCGATCATCACGCTGGGCACGCTCGGCACGGGCCTCGCCCTTCTCATCCAGTACGGCCTGGTCGCCGAAGTCGGTCCGACGACGGCCCAGATGGTCACGTACTTCATCCCGGTCATCGCCACCGCCGCGGGCGTCGCGATCCTCGGTGAGTCCCTGGCCTGGTCGACACCGGTGGGCGCGGTCATCGTGCTGGCGGGCGCGGCACTCACCCAGTCCAGGCCCGCCAGACCCACCAGGCCCACCAGGCCCAAGCCCTGAGCCCACCGCACGACCGCGTCACCCGCTCACCGGCTCACCGACCCACGGGCTCACGGGCTCACCGCGTCGGGGTCTCAGACGTAGCGGCGCTCAGGCGCCGACCCGACCGCGGCGGCGACCTCGTCCGCCAACGCCCCGACCTCGTCCGGCGCGAGGGTCGACACGGTGATCCGCAGCCCAGGTGGCGCGTTCATCCGGAAGCGGGCCCCCGGAGCGACGGCCCAGCCCGCGTGCAGCAGCCGCGCGACGGCGCCGGTCTCGTCCGGCACGGGCACCCACACGTTCATCCCGCTGCGTCCGTACGCCTCGACGCCGCGTTCCGCGAGCGCGCCGATCAACGCGTCCCGCCGCCGCCCGTAGGCCGCGGCCACGGTCCGCGCGTCCACCGCGCCGTCGGCCCACAGCCCGGCAACAGCCCGTTGCAGCAGCCGGCTCACCCATCCCGGCCCCAACCGCTGCCGCCCCTGCACACGGTCCATCGTGACGGAGTCACCGGTGAGCACGGCAAGCCGCAGATCGGGCCCGTACGCCTTGGCGACCGAGCGCATGAACGCCCAGTGCCGGGTCACGCCGGCCAGCGGATTCAGGGGCAGGTCGACGATGCGATGCCCGTGGTCGTCCTCGACGAGCAGGGTCTCCGGGTACTCGGCCAGCACGGAACGCAGGGCACGCGCGCGCGTGGCGCTCAGCGCGGCGCCGGTCGGGTTCTGCGCGCGGTCGGTGACGACCAGGGCCCGCGCCCCGCCCTCCAGCGCGGCTCGTACGTCGTCGGGCAGCGGTCCCTCCTCGTCGACGCCGACAGGAACCGCCCGCAGCCCGAGCGCCGGGATCAGATCGAGCACACTGCGCCAGCCGGGATCCTCGTGGGCGACGGCGTCACCGGGCCTGAGGTGCACGGCCAGCACCCGTTCGATGGCGTCGAGCGCCCCCGAGGTGACCACGACCGGCCCGTCCGGCACGCCCTCCGTGTCCAGGTCCGCGCGTGCGAGGCGCGCCAACTCCGGCTCCATGGCGGCCGCTCCGTAGAGCACCGGTTCCCGGTCCGCGTGGGCCGCGGCCGCCGCGAACACCTCGGCGAGCGCGGGCAGCAGGGCCGGGTCCGGATTGCCGTCTGACAGGTTCCGCACCCCCGGCGGCACATCCAGGCGGGAGATCTCCCGAGCGGTCGTCACCGGCTTGGACCGTACGCGACTGCCGCGCCGACCCGCCGTCTCGATCACCCCGCGCTCCCGCAGGGTGCGATAGGCGGCCGCGACGGTATTGGGATTCACCCCGAGCCGACCCGCCAACTCCCGCATCGGCGGCAGCAGTTGACCGGGCTCCAGCTCCCCCGAACCCACCGCACGCTCGACGCTGGCCGCAATCTCAGCTGCGCGCCCACCCTCGATCCGATACTCTTCTAGCACAAAGCAGAGTATGCACTAGTGCAATAAGCCGCGCAAGGCGGGCACGGCATACGAGCGAGAACACACGACGACGCAGACCTGGAGAGCACCATGACGGAGACGGCCGCCCCGCGCCCCGCCACCTACACCCCGACCGACCGCACCGTCCCCACCCGCTCCAAGGAGCGCGCCGCGTACGACCACGAGATGGTGCACTCGATCCTCGACGAGGGGTACGTCTGCCATCTGGGCTTCGTCCGCGACGGGGCGCCGGTCGTGCTGCCCACGCTGTACGGGCGGGTCGGCGAGCACCTCTATCTGCACGGCTCGACGGGTTCGCGCCCGTTGCGGATGGCGGGACAGGCCGACCCGGGCCTGCCGGTGTGCGTCACCGTCACGCACGTCGACGGGCTGGTGCTGGCCCGCTCGGCCTTCCACCACTCGATCAACTACCGCTCCGTGGTGGTGCACGGCGTCGCCCACCAGGTGACGGACCCCGACGAGAAGCGGGAGGCTCTGGACGCGCTGGTGGATCACGTGGTGCCCGGCCGCTCGTACGACTCCCGGCCCGCCAACGCCAAGGAGCTGGCCGCCACCGCCGTGCTCCGCCTGGACCTCGCCGAGGTCTCGGCCAAGCTGCGCACCGGCGGCCCGAACGACGAGCCCGAGGACCTCGGCCTGCCGCACTGGACCGGAGTCCTCCCTCTCCGCAAGGGCTACAACGCCCCGGTCCCCGCCACCGACCTCGCCCCCGGGATCGAGGTCCCCGACTACCTGGCGATCCTCTGATGGTCATACATCCCTGGGACGCGCCCCACGACGACACCGAATGGCAACAGTGGCTGGCCGTGCACGACTTCGGCCAGCTCGCCGTGAACGGCCTGCCCGGTGAGCCGCCGCACGTCCAGCCGATGCACTTCGTCCACGAGGCCGAGCCGGGACCGTACGGACTGGTCCTCGCCCACCTGGCCCGCCCGAACCCGGTGTGGCCGGCGCTCGATGCGAACCCGGTCGTGACCCTGAGCGTGGTCGACGACTACGTGTACGTGCCCGGCCCCTGGCAGGCTCCGCCGGACTCCCCGCCCGAGCACGGCACTCCGACGAGCTTCTACGCGGCGGTCCAACTCCGGTGCACCGCCCATGTGGTGGACGACCCGGAGGAGAAGGCCGAGCTCCTCAACCGCCAGCTCGGCCACTTCCAGCCCGAGGGCGGCTCCGCCCGTGCGACGGTCGGCGAAGCCCCGTTCGGCCGTCTCCTCCCCGGGATCCGCGGTCTGCGGCTCGAAGTGACGGACGTTCGGGCGAAGTTCAAGTACGCGAATCACCGGCCGGAGGAAATCCAGAACCGTGTTGTGGCCGAACTGACCACAAGAGGCGGTCCGCGTGACACGGCGGCGCGGGAACACCTGCTGCGGCGACGCAGCAGCAGGTGACACCGAGGTGACGCAGGCCGCCTCATAGGTGACCGGCCGTGTGGACCCTACGGGGTGGGGCCCACACGGCCGTTACCGACAGCCGTCCGCTACCGACGCTTCCGATGCCGAGGTTCTCCGGCACCGACAGTCCGGTGCCGACAGTCCGGTGCCGGCGGGCAGCCCCTCAGAGCAGCGCCGGCTCTTCCTCGGGAGTCCACCTCGCGGTCCCCGTGCCCCGCGCCTCCGCGAGTGCGAGCCCCGCCACCGACCCGAGCATCAACAGCGTGCCCGCGACCGTGGCAGCGGTCAGCCGTTCGCCGAGCAGTGCGACGGCCAGGACGGCCGCGCTCACCGGTTCGAGCAGCATGATCACGGAGACTGTGGCCGAGCGGACGACGGCCGCGCCCGCGAAGTACAGGGCGTAGGCGAGGGCCGTCGGGACCGCGGCGATGAACGCCAACAGCGCGACGACGCGGGCGGGTTCGGCGGTGTGCGGCACCAGCCCCTCGGCGATCCCGAACGGCAGCAGACACAGGGCCGTGACGGCGAACGCCCCCACGGTGGTGGAGGACACGTCGGTGCCGCCGTCGCGCCCCCACAGCGCGTCAGGAGCGTCATCACGGAGTACCCGGCGGCGGACACGACCGCGAGCGCGACGCCCGACGGCCGGACCGCCGCGCCACCGCTGCCCAGCACCAGCACCGCGAGCCCTGCGAGCGCCCCGGCGACGGCGGCGTATCCGGCGCGCCCGAGCCGTTCTCCCATGGTCAGCCGCGCTCCCAGCGCGATGAGTACGGGACCGGCGCCGAGGGTGACGACGGTGGCCACGGCGAGTCCGGTGGCCTCGACGGCGGCGAAGTACGCGGTCTGGAAGACCGCGAGCCCCACCCCCGTGGCTCCCATCCGCGGCAGCCTCGTACGAAGGAGGGTGCGTGCGGCGGGGCGTGGCCGGCGCCGGAGCGACCGGACGGCGAGCAGCAGGGCGAGGCCGCCCGCGCAGCGCCAGAAGGACAGGGCGACGGGGCCCATGTCGCTGGCGCGGTAGACGAGTGAGGCGACCGCGCCCGCGGTGCCCCAGGCGGCGCCGGCGACGGTCAGATAGAGGAGGCCTCGCCCGATGGGCAGGCCGGAGACAGCATGCGACACGTGTTCTCTCCGCAGATCCGCAGAAGTTCGGGAAAGGACCACGTCACGCGCCGTACGAACGGCACACCGGCCGGATGGGGCGCACTGGCCCCGTCAAGCGGGTGGGTCGCCGCGACCAGGTCGGTCGTCTCGGCGCGGATGGTCCTCGGACTTCATCCGCGGGCAGCACCGTTCCGCCCGGCCTGTGGCCGGGCGGTGATTCCGGAGGGCCCGCCTCAGGCGGCCGGAGGCGGAAGAACGAGTGCGTCCGAATGCATGATCGGGAGCCTAGACGGCGGTGCCTCGCGCCGACAACTCCCTTTCGGCGTCGCCCGTGCCGCCCGCCACCGGTGTCTGCGAGGCCTTGGCGGGCGTGGACGACTGGGCGATGAAGGCGCCGAACAGGACGACCGCGCCGCCGATGATCTGCGGCGCCGACAGATGCTCACCGAGCAGGACCCAGGCGAGCACGGTCGCGATGACCGCCTCCAGACAGGCCACGACGCCTGCCACCTGCGGCGAGAGCCTGCGCACGGACTGGACGCCGGTCACGTAGGCGATGACGGTCGCGATCAGCACGATCCAGCCCAGCAGCAGGGAGGCCGCGACCGCCGTGCCGTCCATGTCCGCGGTGCCCCCGAGCACCGACCAGTCCATGCCCCACGGCCGCGCCACGACCGTCAGGACGAGCGCGCCGACCAGCAGTCCGTACGCGATGACCCCGAGCGGATCCGGGGCCTCCTCGCCCGCGTCGCTGCCCTGGTCGGACAGGACGAAGTAGCCGACCTGGCAGCAGGCGGCGCCGAGCGCGAGCAGCAGCCCTAGGACGTCGAAGCTCAGCCCCGACCACACCTCGACGACGCAGGCGAGACCGCCGACGGCGAGGACGACCCCGAGGGCCGCGGCACGGGTCACCGGCCGCCGCTGCACGAACCGCACCCAGCCGAGGACCAGCGCGGGCGCGAGGTACTCGACGAGCAGCGCGACCCCGACGGGTATGCGCGAGATCGAGGCGAAGTAGAAGGCCTGGACACCGGCCACGGCGAGGAGTCCGAACCCGGCGAGCAGCGCGGGCCGCCTGCGCACCAGCCCCCGGTGGCGCACGGCCAGCGGCAGCATCACCAGCGCGGCGCCCGCGACCCGCAGCCACACCACGTGCAGCGGGTCGAGCCCCGCCTCGATCAACGGCTTGGCCGCGACACCGGATCCCCCGAAGGCGACCGCCGACGCGAGCGCGAGGCCGAGCCCGAAGCCCCTCCCGCGGTTGCCCTGACTGCTCTCAGACGTATGCACCGGCACATGATGACAGGCGACGACATGAGCGTCACCCCCAATGACACCTGTCTCACCGAGTGGACCGGCGGCGCCCCCGCACGCCCCGTTGTCGGCTCAGGCCTCGATGCCCCGGCCCGCCGCGGCATCGATCCGCGCGAGCAGCGCCGGTACATCGACCCCCGCACGTCCCAGCACCTCCACGGCCCGAGACTCGGGTTCGGCGACGATCGCCGCGAGCAGGTCGACCGCGCCCGCGCGTTCGTCGCCCCGCCGCAGGGCCCGCTCGCCGGCGCCCTCCAGGGCGCCCGCCGCCACCGGCTACCACCCGTCCTCGGTCACCACGGGTATGG
>NZ_JAPWHT010000384.1:0-10124 GCF_027270795.1 Streptomyces sp. ActVer | reverse complement strand
TCTGGGGCTCCGCCCCCGAACCCCCAAAGACTGCGCAGTTCCCCGCGCCCCTAAAGACCTAGGGGCGCGGGGAACTGCGCGCCCAGCAACAGCCGGACCCGCACCCGACAACACACCCCACGGGGTCTGGGGCGGAGCCCCAGAAGGACGGGAATGGGTAGGGGCGGCGGGGGCGAAGAACACGCCAGAGCCCGGCACCCGCAAGTCCGGAGACTCGCCGGTGCCGGGCTCTTCCCCCGTGACCCCCGTCCACGGTGGCTCTGAGGCGACCGCCGCTACCGCGGCTATTCCGTCGCGATCGCGTTCAGCACGTTCATCCGACCCGCCCGGAACGCGGGCACAAGCGCGGCGAACAGTCCCACGAAGGCCGAGCCGATGAAGACGCCGATGATCGTCGGCCAGGGGATCTCCAGGACCTTCAGGCCCTCCAGGGCGAGGAGCTGCTGGGCGGTGGCACCCCAGCCCATGCCCAGCCCGAGGCCCAGCAGCGCTCCGAAGAGGGCGATGACGACCGACTCCAGACGGATCATGCGGCGGAGCTGACGGCGGGAGAGCCCGATGGCACGCATCAGGCCGATCTCACGGGTCCGCTCCACCACCGACAGCGCCAGGGTGTTCACGACACCCAGGACCGCCACGATGATCGCGAGGGCCAGCAGACCGTAGACCATGTTCAGCAGCTGGCCGATCTGGTCCTTCAGCTCCTGCTTGTAGTCGGTCTGGTCACGGACCTGGTACTGCGGGTACGGGTCCAGGGCCTTCTTCAGGGCCGTGTACGCCGTCTTCTCCTGGCCCTCCTTGGCCGTGGCGAACATGATGTCGTTCGGCGGGATCTTGTCGGCCGGGACGTACTTCTCCATCGTGGCGATGCTCATGTACCGCGCGCCCTTGTCGATGGCCACGTCGTCGTTCGTGATGGCCGCGACCTTCAGCTCGGCCGTCCGGCCGCCCTTGAAGGCGACGGTCATCGTGTCGCCGACCTTCACGCCGTGCTTCTTGGCGTAGTCGGAGCCGAGCGCCATCGCGTCCTTGCCGTAGGCCGCCGACAGCTCACCGGCGGTCGTCTCGCGGCGCAGGTCGCTCGCGTACGTCGGGTCCGCGGCCGTGACGTCGCTGTCCTCGGTCTTGCCGTCGGGCGAGGTCAGCTTGGCCTCGACCTCCTTGTAGCTGGTGACGTGCGCCAGGCCCGGCGTCGACTCGATGGCCTTCTGGGCCTGCGGCACGATCCGCTGGTTGCCCTGGACGATGAAGTCCGTGCCGACCGACTTGTCGAGCTCGTCCGTCGCGGAGGCCACCATCGAGGAGCCGACCACGGAGAGGCAGGCGACCAGCGCGAGGCCGATCATCAGGGCCGCGCCGGTGGCGCCGGTGCGGCGCGGGTTGCGCAGCGCGTTCCGCTCCGCCAGCCGTCCCACGGGCCCGAAGCCGCGCAGCAGGACCGCGCTGATGGCCCGGACCACGACGCCGGCGAGCAGCGGGCCGATGATGACGAACCCGATCAGCGAGAGCACCACACCGGCGCCGAGCATCATCGAGCCGTCCGCGGCCTTGTCGGCGCCGGCCGCCGTGAAGAGCGCGGCGCCGCCGGCTCCCGTGAGGAGGAGGCCGATGATCCCCCGGATCCAGCCGGCCTTGCCGTCGGCCGGCGTACCGGCGTCGCGCAGCGCGGCCATCGGGGAGACCTTGCCCGCGCGGCGGGCGGGCAGATAGGCGGCGAGCACCGTGACGACGACACCGAGGACCAGGCCGATGACCGGGGTCGTGGTCTTCACCGTCAGGTCGGCGGTGGAGAGGTTCATGCCCGCCATCGACATGAGCTTCATCAGGCCGATCGCGATACCGACACCCGCGGCGACACCCAGGATCGAGCCGATGACACCGAGCAGCAGCGCCTCGACGAGCACGGACCGGTTGACCTGCTTGCGGGAGGAGCCGATCGCCCGCATCAGGCCGATCTCACGGGTGCGCTGGGCGACCAGCATCGAGAAGGTGTTGATGATCAGGAAGATGCCGACCAGGAAGGCGATTCCGGCGAAGCCGAGCATGGCGTACTTGATGACGTTCATGAACTCGCCGATGCCCTCGCGGTTCTCGTCCGAGAACTCCTTCTGCGTCTGGATCTTGTACGCCCCGGTGGCCTTCTCGGCACCGGCGAGCGTCGTGGAGACGTTCTGCTTGAGCTGCGTGTCGGAGACGCCCTGCGCCGCCGAGACGTAGATCTGCGTGAACCGGCCGGTGGCGCCGAGCAGTTCGCGCTGGGCGGTGGCGGTGTCGAAGTAGACGACTGCGGCACCGGGGTTGGTCACCTTGAAGGTGGCTATGCCGACGATCTTCGCCTTGAAGTCACCGGTGACGGCGATGGTGCGCAGCTCGTCACCCATCTTGAGGTTGTGCTTGTCCGCGGTGTCGGCGTCGACCATCACCTCGGTGGGCCCACGCGGGGCGTGCCCGGAGGTGATCTCCATCGAACGCAGGTCGTTCTTCGTCCAGTTGCCCGCGATCGTCGGGGCGCCGGTGCTGGACCCCATGTTCTTGTTCTTGCTGTTGACGACGGTCACGTTCATCGAACTGACCGCGCCCTCGGCCGACTTGACGCCCTGCGCCTTCTGGGCCCGAGTGACGGCCGACGCGGGCAGGGACTCCGGCTTGCCGTTCTGCGGGGTGTCGTCGGCCTTGGCCGACTTGGGGGAGACCGTGACATCGGACGCGGTGGTCGCGAAGAGCTTGTCGAAGGTCGTGTTCATCGTGTCGGTGAAGACGAGCGTGCCGCACACGAAGGCCACCGACAGCAGGACGGCGACGGCCGACAGGGCCATCCGCCCCTTGTGCGCGAAGAAGTTGCGCATCGAGGTCTTGAAGACGGTCATGACGTGCGCCCCCGGGCGTCGAAGTCCTTCATGCGGTCCAGGACGGCGTCCGCGGTGGGCCGGTACATCTCGTCGACGATCCGGCCGTCGGCGAGATACAGCACACGGTCCGCGTACGAGGCCGCCACCGGGTCGTGTGTGACCATCACGATGGTCTGGCCGAGCTCGTCGACCGAGCGGCGCAGGAAGCCCAGCACCTCGGCGCCGGCACGGGAGTCGAGGTTTCCGGTCGGCTCGTCACCGAAGATGATCTCGGGCCGGGCGGCGAGCGCCCGGGCCACGGCGACGCGCTGCTGCTGGCCGCCGGAGAGCTGGTTGGGCCGGTGCTTGAGCCGGTCCTTGAGCCCGACGGTCTCCACGACCTGGGCCAGCCAGCCCTTGTCCGGCTTGCGGCCGGCGATGTCCATCGGCAGCGTGATGTTCTCCAGCGCGCTCAGCGTCGGCAGCAGGTTGAACGCCTGGAAGATGAAGCCGATACGGTCCCGGCGAAGCTGCGTGAGCTTCTTGTCCTTGAGGCCGGTGATCTCGGTCTCGTCCAGGTAGATCTGCCCGGAGGAGACGGTGTCGAGCCCCGCGAGGCAGTGCATCAGCGTCGACTTGCCGGAGCCCGAGGGGCCCATGATCGCGGTGAACTGGCCCCGCGCGATGTCCACGTCGACCTGGTCGAGGGCGACGACACGGGTCTCACCGGACCCGTACGCCTTCACGACCTGCCGCGCCCGTGCCGCGACGGCCGTACGTCCTCCAGTGCTGCCGTGCCTGGGAATGGTTACAGCCGATGTCACGGTATGTCTCCTAAGTCGGACGCCCTTGAGGACGACGGGATCTGCGGTTGTCGTGTACGTGGTTCGGTCGCGCCGTGCGGTCGCGCCGAGCGGTGTTCATTCGCGCCGTTCGGTACTGCGACAAGTCTGGTGGCGGCGGGTGGTCCACCGCGCTGGTGCCCAGCGCAGTCTTCTGCTGGGGTAAACCCCACCCCGGCAGGTGCGGTACACCGCCCCCCAGCGGCATAAAGCCAGGTTAAGGAGCGGTTCGGCCCGTCTCCTCCTCCGGCAGTACGAACCCTCCCCGGGCCGTAGTACGGAGAGCCCCCTAGGTGATCTCCACCTGCCGGTGGCCCCCCTCTCAGGGACGCCTCCACCCACCAGCCCGGTCAGCGTCCACCCTCCCGCCACGTGAGGGCCAAGTGGGAGAGTGGCCTCCGGCAGATAGATGCAGGGGGAAGGAATCCAGTGGGCCAGGGGGAAGACACCGAGATACCCGCCGCGAAGGAGGACGAGCCCGCCGCCGCGCGGGCCGGGGCCCGCCCCCGCCGAGCCGTCGTCGCCTCCCTCATGCTCTGCATGGGCCTGGCCGCGCTCGACTCCACGATCGTGTCGACAGCCGTCCCGCAGATCGTCGGTGACCTGGGCGGCTTCTCCGTCTTCTCGTGGCTGTTCTCCGGCTACCTGCTGGCCGTGACGGTCACCCTGCCCGTCTACGGCAAGCTCTCCGACACCTTCGGCCGCAAGCCGGTCCTGATCGCCGGCTCGGTCCTCTTCCTCCTCGGCTCCCTGCTCTGCGCGCTGGCCTGGAACATGGCCGCGCTGATCGCGTTCCGGATCGTCCAGGGCCTCGGCGGCGGCGCTCTCCAGGGCACGGTCCAGACCCTCGCCGCCGACCTCTACCCGCTCGAACAACGCCCCAGGATCCAGGCCAAGCTGTCCACGGTCTGGGCCACCTCGGCGGTCGCGGGCCCGGCGCTCGGCGGAGTGCTCGCCACCTACGCCGACTGGCGCTGGATCTTCCTCATCAACCTGCCGCTCGGCGCGGTCGCCCTCTGGCTGCTGATCCGCCACCTCCACGAGCCCCAGCGCGAACGGAAGACCACCGAGCGTCCCCGCATCGACTGGGCCGGCGCTCTCACGGTCTTCGCCTGCGGCGGCGTACTCCTGACGGCCCTGGTCCAGGGAGGAGTGGCCTGGCCATGGCTCTCGCCGCCCTCAATGGCCTTGTTCGGTACGGGACTTGCCCTGATCGCCGCTCTGGTCCTCATCGAACGCCGGGCCGCCGAACCGATCATCCCCGGCTGGGTCTGGCGCCGCCGCACCATCGCCGCCGTGAACCTGGCACTCGGCGCGCTGGGCCTCCTGATGGTCGCCCCGACGGTCTTCCTCCCGACGTACGCGCAGTCGGTGCTCGGCCTCGCCCCGATCACCGCCGGATTCGTGCTCTCCGTATGGACGTTGAGCTGGCCGGTCTCGGCGGCCCTCAGCCAGCACGTCTACCGTCGCATCGGCTTCCGCAACACGGCGATGCTCGGCATCGGCACGGCCACGCTGATCCTCTTCGCCTTCCCCTTCCTCCCGTACCCCGGCGAGGCCTGGCAGCCCACGCTCCTGATGCTCCTGCTCGGCGGCGCGCTCGGACTCTTCCAACTCCCGCTGCTCGTCGGCGTCCAGTCGACCGTCGAGTGGAACGAACGCGGTACGGCGACAGCCTCCGTACTCTTCTGCCGCCAGACCGGCCAGACGATCGGCGCCGCCCTCTTCGGCGCGGTCGCCAACGGCGTACTGGCCGCCCGGCTCGGCGGCGCGGGCGACCTGGACTCGGTGACCAAGGCGCTCGGCTCCGGCGCCCCCGGCGAACACGTACGCCGAGCGGTCGCGGAGGCCGTCCACGCTGTCTACTTCGGAGCGGCCTGCGCGGCCGGACTCGCCTTCCTGGTCCTCCTGTTCGTGGCACCGCGCCGCTTCCCGGTGCTCAAGAACCCCGGGGACTGAGGGGCACGACGCGATCTACAATCGCGGCCGACCAGTTGGGGGATCAGGGGATCATGCAGGACTCCGTACACAGCAGACGTACCCGCAGTGGCAGACGTGGCGCCCGCGCAGCCGCCGACGCGGTCGGCGCACTCGCAGCCGTCACCGTACGCACGGGCTGCGACATCGCCGTCGGAGGCGAGGGACTTGCCGCCGAGGCCCAGCAGCCCACCTCGGCGCCCTCGGAGCGGGCCATCGGCCCCGACGGGCTCGGCCCGTTCAAGGTCGGCATGGCCGGAGTGGCCAACCGCGACCAGCTGTTCCAGGCGCCGGTCCAGGTCGTCGTACTCAAACTCAAGGCCGAGCAGAACTGCTGACCCCGAGATGACCCCGTGGGGTCGTCCCCGAGCGCACGCCCCGGGTACGGCCCTCCTCGCGCAGGACGCCCGCCATCGGCCCGCCCAGGGCGAGGCGGCGGTCCGGACGAACATCCCGGTCGTACGGGATCGCCGCGCGTCCGGGGGCAGTTACCTCGCCCCGAACGTACGACCGTGCCCTTCACGATCACGGCGGGCAGCGGGGTGAAGCGCCGGACGGACCACCGCCTGGCCTTCACGGCAACCCTCGACGGCGACGAGGTGCCGCCGTCGGTGTCGTTGGTCCAACTCAAGTGAGGGGCCCGCATTTGGGGCACTGGCACGGCGGAAAGCGCCCCGGCGACTCGATCGGCGGCGCCTCGCGACCGGGTTCGTACGTCACCTTCGGGCTCCAGGTCCGCCCGCTGTCCCGGGAGACCCGCAGGGTGAGGTACGGACCAGGAACCTTGTAGTCCGTCGCGTCCATGCACTGCCGCCTTTCACTGTCTGTGTCGATCAAGACACAGAGTGGCGTCACGGTGGGTACGCTCGAAAGACAGCGGAGCGTGACAAGCAAACCTGCACGTACGGGAGTTGCACGGATGGCGATCGAGGACAATCCGCAGTCTCGGGTGAAGTACGGCGAGGAACTGCGGCGGCTCCGCGAGGCGGCGAGCCTCACACAGGAGGAGCTGAGCCAGCGGGCGGTGATGTCACGCACGCACATCGCCCACATCGAGGCGGGGCGGCGCCGGCCGGACGTGGATGATGCGCGGCGGCTGGATCAAGTGCTGGGCACGGGTGGGTTCTTCGTGCGGTTTCTGCCGACGCTGGATGGCAGGAAGGTTGCGGAACACTTCGCCGAGGCAGCGGAGTTGGAGCTGCAGGCCACCGTCATCAGGGAGTACGCCAGCACACTGGTACCGGGTTTTCTACAGACGGAGGCCTACGCCCGTGAGGTACTCAGCTCTGGACACCCGGCCAAGAGCAACGAGGAGCGTGACAGGCTCCTGGTCACCCGCCTTGAACGGGCCCGCATCCTGGACAACTTCGACTCACCGCAGGTGTGGATGCTGTTCGGCGAGGCAGTGCTGCGGCAGATGATCGGCAGCCCGGCCATCATGTGCGAGCAGCTTCGTCACATCATGGCGCTGGGTGAGAGCCGCCGCATCCGCGTACACGTACTCCCTTTCCGGGTCGGAGCCCACGCCGCCCTCGAAGGGCCGGTCAAACTCATGTGGTTCCAGGACCTCCCGCCCGTGGCATACGTGGAAGGCTTGAAGTCCGGCCGGGTCTGGGAACTCCCGTCCCTGGTGCGGCAATGCGAAGAGGTCTACAACCACGCGCTGGGCGATGCGCTGTCGCACCGTAAGTCCCTGGCGTTGATCAGATCCGTCGCGGAGGATTACGACCATGAAGCGCAGTAAGCACACGATCCCGGACGCCTCGGTACTGCCTGCGTGGCGAAGGTCCAGCTACAGCGGTGAAAGCGGTGGCAACTGCCTGGAAGTCACCGACCCCACCGCCTACGCGGCCTGGCGCAAGTCGAGTTACAGCGGGGGCGACAGCGGCGAGTGCCTCGAAGTGAACGACTCCGCCCTCCCCGCCCGCATCCCCGTCCGCGACAGCAAGAACCCGGCCGGCCCCGCCGTCACCTTCTCCGCCCCCGCCTGGACGGCCTTCGTCACCATCCTCGGGTGAACCACGTACTGAAGCCTCGCGGGCGTCATACCACCTGGACCTACGGGTTGGAGAGTTGCCCGTAGGGCTTCACCTTCACGTCCACCCGGGCCGAAACTCCGAGTTGACCCCTAACTTCCCTTGGCCGAACCCGAGTTGACGACGGACAAATCAGGAACAGAAGCACTACCCACGTAAACGTGGTTAACGGCGGTAACACCCGAGGTCAGCGAAGTAAGCGCATACCGACCAGACAGTTTGGCGAAACCCTCGCGCAGGCCTGCTACCTGCGAGTAGCGTGCGTCCTCGCTCACCCCCCGCTCCCTGCGGTCCGCACCGGGCCCGAGCCACGCAAGGAGAACCGGGATGTCTTACGACTCGTCCCCGTCGTACCCCGTTCCGCCGCACCATCCGCCCCACGACTCGTCACCGTCCTACTCGACGTACTCCACGCAGCCGACGTATCCCTGGGCGCCGCAACAGCCCGAACCGGAGCCCGCCAGACAGCCGAACCGGCATCGCCACACGGCTCTCGGGCACCACAGCGACCTGCGGGTGCTGCGCACCGCCTACCGCTGGCAGCGGCGCGTGGCGACGCTGACCGCGCTCGGCTACTTCACGCTCTTCCTCGTCCTGTCCGCGTGGGCGCCGGCGTTCATGACGAGGGAGGTGGCCGACGGGCTGCCCCTCGGTCTGATGCTGGGGCTCTTCCAGGTGCCCGTCACCTGCGTGGCGATCGCGCTGTACGAGTACACGGCCCGCCGGGGCGTGGACCCGATCGCCGAGCGACTGCGGAAGCAGGCGGAGCTCGACACCAAGCGGGCGGAGGCGGGCAGGTGACCGGCTTCAGCAGTTCCGCCCAGGCGATGTCGCTCGTGGCGTTCACGGTCGTGGCGACCATCACGCTCCTGCTGTGCGTGATGACGGGCCCGGACCGGGACGACCTCGACGAGTTCTACACGGGGTACGGCTCCCTCTCCCCCATGCGCAACGGCCTGGCCATCGCGGGCGACTACATCTCCGCGGCCACCGTGCTCGGCACGGGCGGCGTGATCGCGTTCTTCGGGTACGACGGGGTCGTACTCGCCCTCAGCACGGCCCTCTCCCTCATGCTGCTGATGTTCCTGCTGGCCGAACCCCTGCGGAACGCGGGCCGGTTCACCATGGGCGACGCGCTGGCACGGCGGATGCCGGGCCGGGCGGTACGCATCACGGCGTGCGCGGCGACGCTGGCCGCGCTGCTGCCGCTGATGCTGGTCCAACTCGCCGGAACCGGCGATCTGCTGGCGTTCATCCTCGGCTTCTCCAGCGAAGGGCTGAAGACGGGCTGCATCATCGGGCTCGGCGCGCTGATGATCAGCTACGCGGCGATCGGCGGCATGAAGGGCACCGCCCTGATCCAGATCCTGAAGATCGTGATGCTGCTCGGATCGGGCGCCGCCATCGCCGTACTCATCCTGAACAAGTTCGACTGGAACCTCGGCGGCCTGTTCGGCCAGGCGGCGCAGAACAGCGGGGCCGGGTCAGCGTTCCTGAGCTCGGGGCTGCAGTTCGCGGGTGGGCCCAACCCCCGCCTGGACATGATCAGTTCGGAGCTGACGGTGGTGCTTGGCGGGGCCTGTCTGCCGCACATCACCATGCGTATGTACACGGCGGGAAGCGCGCGCCAGGTACGCCGTTCGATGTCCTGGGCGGTGCCGGCCGTGGCGCTGTTCGTGCTGATCATCACGGTCGTCGGGTTCGGGGCGACGGCGCTGATCGGGCGGGAGGCGATCGCGGCGGAGGACCCGCAGGGCAACACGGCGTATCTGCTGGGCGCGCGCGCCGCGTTCGGAGCGGACGTCTCGACGGCCGAGACGCTGCTGTTCACCACCGTCACGGCGGCGATCTTCCTGACGGTGCTCGCCTCTGTCGCCGGGATGATCCTCGCCTGCGCCAACTCCCTTGCCCACGACGTCTTCGCGCACGGCAGGAAGCAGTTGTCGCCGCGCCGGGAGATGACGCTGGCGCGGGCGTCCGCGGCGGCGGTCGGCATCCCGGCGATCCTGCTGGCCACGCTGGTCCAGCACCACAGCCTGCAGCCGCTGGTGACGCTGTCGTTCTGCCTCGGCGCGTCCGCCATAGCGCCGGCGCTCGTCTACAGCCTGTTCTGGCGGCGGTACACCCGTGCGGGGCTGATGTGCACGCTCATCGGCGGCTCGGTGAGCACGCTCGTTCTGATGACCGGTACGAATCTGGTGTCCGGGTCGCCGATATCGGCCTTCCCCGGCCATGACTTCACCTGGTTCCCGTTCACCACGACCGGGATCGTCTCCATTCCGCTGGGGTTCCTGTTCGGCTGGCTCGGCACAGTGGCCTCCGGGCGGGGGGCGGCTGAGGAACAGCGGAAGCAGTACGAGGCTGTGGAGGGGTGGATTCTCGCGGGGGCCGTCCGGCGGGACTGAGGGGGCGGGGGCTGCGGTGTGTGTTGCCTGCAGGCC
>NZ_JAPWHT010000383.1:0-10147 GCF_027270795.1 Streptomyces sp. ActVer | reverse complement strand
CAGGAGGCGCTGACCAACGTCGTACGGCACTCCGGATCGCGGCACGCGCGCGTGCGGGTCGATTACGCGCGCGACGCGTTGACGCTGCGTATCGACGACGACGGACCCGCGACGGGCGAGGACGCGGGCGGCAGCGGCAACGGGCTGGCCGGAATGCGGGAGCGGGCCGCGGCCCTGGGCGGCACGATCGAGGCCGGACCGCGCGAGGACGGAGGTTTTCGGGTGCTGGCCCTGCTGCCGCTCAAGAACTCGCGCGGGACGTCAGAGGCGTCGGCCGGGACGTCCGGGAAGTCCGAGGAATCCCCCAAGCTGAAGGAGGACCGGTGATCCGCGTACTGCTCGCCGACGACCAGTCGCTGGTCCGCGCAGGCTTCAAGGCACTCCTCGACGCCCAGCCGGACATCGAGGTGGCCGGAGAGGCCGCCGACGGCGAGGAGGCGCTGCGCGCGGTGCGCGAACTGCGGCCCGACGTCGTCCTGATGGACATCCGCATGCCCCTGCTCGACGGCCTCGCCGCGACCCGCCGCATCACCGACGACGACGGCCTGACTGATGTCAAGGTGGTCATGCTCACCACCTTCGAGCTGGACGAGTACGTCTTCGAGGCCATCCGCTCCGGAGCGTCCGGCTTCCTCGTCAAGGACACCGAACCGGAGGAACTCCTGCGCGCGGTGCGGGCGGTGGTCGAGGGCGACGCACTGCTGTCACCCGGCGTGACCCGTCGGCTGATCGCCGAGTTCGCGGCGCGCTCCAAGGAGCCGGCGGCCGCCGGGGCGCTCGCCGAACTCACCGAGCGGGAGCGGGAGGTGATGGCTCTGGTCGGCATCGGACTGTCGAACGACGAGATCGCGCGCCGGCTGGTCGTCAGCCCGCTGACCGCGAAGACCCATGTCAGTCGGACCATGGTGAAGCTGGGCGCCCGTGACAGGGCCCAACTGGTCGTGCTCGCCTACGAGTCGGGCCTGGTGCGGCCGGGCTGGTTGGGCTGAGGCGGCTGCCGGAAACGGACCAGCACACTGGCCACCCGGAAGACGAAGAGCACGGCCGCGAGTGAGGTCCCCGCCGCGAGCTGGATCTTCTCGATGGTGACCGGCAGGTCGAAGAGCAGTGCGGGTCCGGCCAGGGCTCCGAACGCCACCGCCGCGGCGAACGCGGCGCTGAACAACGCGTATCCGATCTCGACGGTCATCTCGTCCCGCTCGGACTGAGTCCGCCGCCCCCTGGTCTGTCCCATACGGGCAGTCTCACAGGGGAGCGCCCGGCGGGGCAAGGAAAGGCGCGCCCGGCGGGGCAAGGAAGTCCGCCGGGCGCACGTCGTCGTGAGGGAGGGCCCCCGCCGGGGGCACGTCGTCGCGATGGAGGGTGTCAGTCGCGGGCCGCGACCCGTGCGTCCTCCTGCACCCGCTCGTCCTCGGGCACGTCCCCGGACTTGGCGACCAGGATCGTCGTCTGCCGCGTGCGCTGTCCGCGCAGTCCGGTGGCCGTGATGAGCAGGCCCACCACGGCGATCGCGGTGACGACGACCAGACCGGGACGGTAGCTGTCGAGGACCGCCTGCGGCGAGGAGCTCTCGGAGGAGTTCGCGGTCACCACGGCCGTCACGATCGCGAGGAAGATCGCACCGCCCACCTGCACCGAGGTGTTGAGCAGACCCGAGACCATGCCCTGCTCGTGGTCGTCCACGCCGTTGGTGGCCTGGATGTTGAGCGAGGGGAAGACCAGCGCGCAGGCCGCGCCGATCAGCAGCATGGACGGCAGGATCACCGCCGCGTACACGGGGTCCAGGTCGACCCGCAGGAACAGCGCGTAGCCGACGACCATCAGGGCGAAGCCGGCCACGATGAGCCGTGGAGTGCCGAACCGGTCGACGATCGCGCCCATCTTTGTCGAGGACAGCGCCACCAGCGCGCCCGCGGGCAGGAAGGCGAGCGCGGTGTGCAGTGCCGACCAGCCGAGCAGCGACTGCATGTAGAGCGTGACAAGGAACTGGAAGCTGACGTACGAGCCGAAGAACGCCATGGCGCCCAGCTGCGCCCGGATCTGGTTGCCGGAGCGGAGTACGCCGAGCCGGATGAGCGGGCTTGCGCTGCGCTGCTCGACGCGTACGAACACGGTCAGCAGGACGGCCACCGCGAGGAACGACAGCAGCGTACGGGCCGTGGTCCAGCCCACTTCGGGCGCCTGGACGACGGTGAAGACGAGCAGCAGCATCGAGGCGGTGCCGATGATGGCGCCCGGTATGTCGTAGCCGCGGTGAGTGCGGTCGCGCTCGCTGCGCGGGATGAGCTTCAGCCCGGCTATCAGGGCGATGACCGCGATGGGTGCGGGCAGCAGCATGGTGAGGCGCCAGCTCGCCTCGGTGAGCAGCCCGGACAGGACGAGGCCCATCGAGAAACCGGTCGCGGCACAGGTGACGTAGATGGAGAGCGCGCGGTTGCGCAGCGGGCCCTCCGGGAACGTCGTGGTGATGATCGACAGGCCCGCGGGAGCGGTGAACGCGGCGCTCAGGCCCTTGATGAACCGGCTGGCGATGAGCAGCGGGCCCGAGTCGACGAGCCCGCCGAGCAGCGAGGCGAGCGCGAAGACGCCGAGTGCCACCAGGAAGACCTGGCGGCGGCCGAGGAGGTCGGCGGCGCGTCCGCCGAGGAGCAACAGGCCGCCGTAGCCGAGGATGTAGCCACTGACGATCCACTGCAGGGTCGAGGTGGAGAGATCGAGTTCGGAACCGATGGACGGCAGGGCGACGCCGACCATCGACACGTCCAGCGCGTCCAGGAACATCGCGGCGCAGAGCACCAGGAGGGTGCCCCACAGGCGAGGCGTCCAGCGAACCGTCGAGGACGGTGCCGCGGAGGTGGTGAGCGGAGAGGTCATGCGCCACACAGTACATGCGCATGCATTCAATGCAAGCGCATTTAATGCGGATGCAACAAAGGCGGTCTTTTGCTAGGGTGCGGGCCATGGCGGCTGTCGAGAAGGCCGAGCAGGGCCTCGTTGACCAGTGGCGCGACATCCTCGCGGTGCACGCGCGCACACTCTGCGAACTGGACCGGACGTTGCACCAACACGGTCTGGGTGCAAGCGACTTCGAGGTCCTCGACGTGCTGGCCGCGACCACGCCGGCCGACGGCGGTGACATCTCCTACCGAGTCCAGGAGATCGCCGAGCGGGTTCATCTGAGCCAGAGCGCGCTGTCCCGGCTGATCGGCCGTCTGGAGAAGGACGGCCTCGTGGAGCGCTGCATGTGCCCGGAGGACCGGCGCGGTGTCCGGGTCGCCCTCACACCGAAGGGGCGCGCGCTGCACGGCGAGGTGCTGCCGGTGCAGCGTGCGGTGCTGGGGCGGATGCTGGCGGGTGGCTCCGCCGGGTGAAGTGGCTGGGCCGGGGGACCGGCCGGGCGGGGTGAACCGGCTGGGCCGGTTGAGTCGCTGATGCGGCCGCCCGTCCGCCGCCGTTGTTGTCGCGTGCCGCCGCTCAGCTCCAGGTGACCGCCGACTTCTCCCGCCACAGTGTCGCGATCGAGGAGTCTCCCGTCACACCAGGGAACGGGCCGCGGTTCCACAGCGCCAGGTGGAGCTGGGCGGCCGTCCCCGCCAACTCGCAGTCCGCGTCCGCCACTTCGCCGCGCTGGGCCGCCGGGGGTTCGGCCGACAGCCGTACGCTCCACACGGCGTCCGAGTCCGAGGCCCGCACCCTCAGGACACGCGGCTCGTCCGTCCGTACCCTGCTCCTGCTGCGGGCGTGGAAGCCGAGCAGCAGTTCGTCGATGCCGTCGACCGCGAAGTCGACGGGGACCGTGGTCGGGGTGCCGCCGCGTGCGGACTCCGCGTCCACCCGGTGCACGGTCGTCTCGTGGGCCTGCCGCCGAGCCCAGAAGGCGAGCGGCGAAGGCGCGGGCAGGAAACTCCAGCACTCCACGTCGGGAGAGGCGGAGGCAAGCGTGTCGACGAGCTTGCGGTGCCCGTCCCGGAACCAGGTCAGCAACTCCGCGCCGTCCAGCTCGGGCAGGCCGCCGTCGGGATGGTAAGAGGTGTGCCCCTCGGCCACGAACGCCGTGGCCCAGCGGTGCACCATGCCGGTGTGCCGCAACAGGTCCCGCACCTGCCACTCCGGACAGGTGGGCACCTTGGCGTCGGCCCCGGCCTCCTCGGCGGCCTCGGCCAGCAACCCGCCCTCCCGGTCCAGGATTCGAACGAACTCGGCAATCTCCATGCGGGGGAGTGTGCCGGATGGAGCGGGCTTCAGGAGGGACGGGGGGTGATGTCTTTCCGCCGCCTCTGACCCGGGCGGATGCGGCTCGGTCAGCCCTCGGTGTCCGCGTTCTTCTCGTCGAAGCTCGCGAAGTACGCGGCGGCCATGTCCTCGTCCGCGTGGCCCTGGGCGGCGGCGCGGGCGAAGCGTTCGGCGCTCGCGGCGGCGACGTCGAGACGGAGGCCGTGCCGCTCGCCCGCCTCGACGATCAGACGGGCGTCCTTGGCGGCGGTGCCCACGGCGAAGGCGGCCGGTGAAAGCCGGTCGTTGAGGATGGGCCCGGCCTTGGCGCGCAGATAGCCCATGTCCAGCGGGCCGCCCGCGATGGCGTCGAAGAAGCTCTGCGGGTCCACGTCCAGAGCCAGGGCCAGGGCCAGTACCTCACCGGTCGCGTTGGTGACGGAGAGGACCCAGCTGTTGGCCACGAGCTTGAGACGGGTGGCGCTGCCCGCCGCACCGTCCTCACCCGTCCACACCGTACGGGCGCCGACGGCGTCGAAGACCGGCGTCACGGCCTCCCTGCCGTCGCTCGGACCGGCGGCCAGGACGAGCAACTGACCGGCCTCGGCGGGCTGTCGGGTGCCGAGAACCGGCGCGTCGTAGAAGACCAGGCCCTTCTCGCGGGCGAAGGTGGCCAGTTCGCCGACGGCCTCGATCCCGGCGGTCGTCGACTGCACCCACGCGGTGCCGGCACGCAGGGCGGGCGCGGCCTGCCGCATCACGTCCAGCGCGGAGGGGCCGTCGTACAGCATGGTGAGGACGACATCGGCGCCCTCGACCGCCTCCGCGGGGGTGTCGACGACGTGTGCGCCGTCGGCGGTGAGGGGTTCGGCCTTGTCTCGGGAGCGGTTCCAGGCCCGGACGGTGTGTCCGGCGCGGACGAGGTTGCGGGCCATCGCGGCGCCCATGATCCCGGTGCCGAGGACACTGACGGTGAGCTTGTCGGTCATGACATCAACTTTCCTGATCCGTATGGTGCGTCGGTTACCACTCTGCCCTGCCCTGCTGTGGCGCGCTGTGCCGTGGCGATGTCGGGCCGGGCGCGCGGGACGCCGAGCCTCCGTGGCGTTCGCCCGGCGGCGGCTCCGACGAGGCGCCGTCAGTCGGCCGTCGCCCGTCGCGTCCCGTATCCGATGACGGCGGCCACCGCGGCCAGGGTCGCCACGCTGGTGAGGGCGATGGGCAGGGAGAACCAGTCGGCCATGAAGCCGATGGCGGGTGGTCCGAGGAGCATGCCGCCGTAGCCGAAGGTGGAGGCGACGGCGACGCCGCTGGGACCGGCCAGGGCACCGGCCCGTTCGACGGCGATCGGGAAGATGTTCGCGAGGCCGATCCCGGTGACGGCGAAGCCGAGCAGGGCCGCCCACACCGAAGGGGCGAGCGATCCGACGAGCATGCCGACAGCCGCCATGGAGCCGCCCACGACCACCGTCCGGGTCCGCCCGAGCCGCTCCAGGAGAGTGGTCCCGCAGAGCCGGCCGATCGTCATGGCGAGCGCGAAACACGAGTAACCCGCGGCCGCGATGCCCGGGTGTGCGTCCAGGTCCTGCTCCAGGTGCAAGGTGCCCCAGTCGGCCAGGGCCCCCTCTCCGTAGGCCGTACAGAGGGCGATCAGGCCGAAGACGACCACCAGCCGACGCGTACGGGGGTCCGGTCGGCGCGGTGCACGCTCCTCGGGACGCCCGGGAGCCGGCGGCGGTACGGGGGACTCGTACCGCAGCAGGGCGCGTCCCGCGACAGCCGTCACCAGCAGGCCGATCACGGTCAGGCCCAGCAGATGCCGCGTCGGCGACAGCGAGCCCGCGACCAGTCCGCCGAGACCGGCGCCGATCATCCCGCCCAGGCTGAAGGCCGCGTGGAAACTGGGCATGATCGGCCGCCGCAGCACGGCCACCAGGTCGACGGCGGCGCTGTTGAAGGCGACGTTGATCCCGCCGTACGCGGCGCCGAAGACCAGCAGGACCGCGCCGAGTGCCCAGGTGGAGTGGGTGAGGGGCGGCAGCGCGACGCTGAGGGAGAGCAGGATGCCGCAGACGACGGTGACGGGGTGGCTGCCGTAGCGGCGGCAGAGCCGGCCGGTGAACATCATCGTGACGACGGCTCCCGCGGAGACGCCGAGAAGGGCGAGCCCCAGTGTGCTGGCGGAGGCGCCGGTCTGTGCCTTGATGGCGGGAATGCGGACGACCCACCCGGCGAAGATGAAGCCGTCGAGGGCGAAGAAGGTGGTGAGGGCGATACGGAGTCGGGTGAGGTCGTTGCTGTGGCCCGGCACGTCGTTGTGCGTTCGGGATTTGTTTATTTGCGGCACAAACTCAGGCTAGGTGGGAGCCGGGGGCTGGGCAAGGGGTGTACGGGCGCCTGGTCGCGACGGGCGTCAGGGTCGGACGCCCTGGGTGGGACCGCTCGTACCGCGCGGCCTGATGCTTCTCGTGCATGCGTTCCCCGCCGATCCGGAGCGGTCGGGAGACGGGGACGCGTCCGGCGGCGAACCGCTCCACCCGGCGACCTCGACGCTCAGGGAACGTCGGCCACCGAGAAGACCCCCGGCCCGCTGGCGCCGTACAGCACACCGCCCACCAGGAGCGGCGGCACCGAATTCGGCGTCAGTTCCTCGAAGGAACGGCCCTCCGTGTCGAAGGACGAGGTGGTACGCCCGATCTCCTTGCCGGTGCGCGGATCGAGAGCCAGGACGCTGGTGTCCGGCATCGTGACGTACAACCGGCCGTCGTGGAGGGCCGGTTCGCTGAAGACGCGCAGGTCGCGCGAGCTGGTCCACAGCGGCTTCCCGCGCTTCAGGTCGAGGGCGAGCAGGGTCTCGTTGCCGTAGTCGAAGATGTACATGGTGTCGCCGCGCACCAGCGGCGGCGCTTCCGGCTCGACGCTCCAGGGGAAGTCGATTCGGCGGGTCTTCCCGCTGTCGAGCTCCTGGATGAAGAAGGCGGCGGAGACCCCGGAGTTGTCGTCCCAGCGGGCGTAGTACGCCGTGTCGTCGTGGACGGTGGCCAGCCACAGATCGCCCTTGGGCGCCTCGACGTTGCCCAGGGTCCGGCCGGTCCGTGCGTCGAGGCGGGCTATGCCGCCGGATCCGCCGCGCAGATCGGCGTAGAGGGCCCCCTTGGACCCCTCGTGGAACGGGCTCGCCGACGCGGAGGCCAGCTTGCGCCGCCACAGTTCCTCACCTGTGCGTGGCTCGTACGCCGCGAAGCGCGCGGTGTCGGAAGGCCCGAGCTCGTCCAGCCGTATGAGCAGCACCCCGCTCAGGTACGCGAAGTCGCCCACCGGACCGTCCACATGCCACAGCCGCGCGCCGGTCCTGGCGTCGTAGGCGTCCACTCCCTCGGAGCGGTCCGAGCTGTTGACGAACACCACACCCTCGCGGACGACGGGATCGCGCAGGGAGAAACCGTCGACCTTCTTCTGGCTCATGGGCTTCGTCCAGTCCACCCGGCCCGTCGCCGAACTCAGTCGCATGAGGGCGACCTGGGGAGAGGAGCAGAAGACGCCGAGCGCGTCCGGAACACACGTCGGACCCATGGGCATCGGATCGTCCTTGTCCGGCTCCAGTGCGTTGTGCCACGGCCGCCAGCCCGCCGGTGCCGAACCACGGGGCGTCACCCGCTGGTCGGCCTGGCCGACCGTGCTCGCCGGGTCGTTGTCCAGCACGGTGACCGAAGCCACGCCCGTCATACCGAGGAGGACCGCGCCGACGAGGGCGGTCCACAGCCATTTCCCACGGCGCTTCCGTTCGGCCGGCTTCGCGCCCGAGGACGGTGACGGTAGCGCCCCTGATTCCGACAGCACGGTCACCGGGATCCGGGACGGCTCCTCGCCGGACTCTTCGTCAGCCGGCTCCTCCGGCAGCCCGGTCAGGGCGTCCAGCACCTCGCTCGACGTCGGACGGTCCGCCGGCTCCTTCGCCAGACAGGCGGCGACCAACGGGCGCAGCGGCTCCGGCAGTTCGTCCAGCTCGGGCTCGCTGTGCACGGTGTTGTACGCGGCGAGATAGGCGTTCTCCGCCTCGAAGGGGCTGCGCCCGGTGGCCGCGTACATGAGTACCGCCCCCAGCGAGAACACATCGACGGCGGGGCCGACCTCGCGGGGGCGGCTGAACTGCTCCGGTGCCATGAAGGGCGGCGAGCCCATCACCATGCCCGTCTGGGTGCGGACATCACTGCTGGCCGCGCGCGAGATGCCGAAGTCGATGACGCGTGCCGCCCCGTCGTCGCCCTCGCCCTCCAGCAGGAGCACATTGCTCGGCTTGAGGTCCCGGTGCACGACCTCCGCGCGGTGGATCTCACGCAGCACCTCGGCGAGTTCGGTGCCGAGGCGGCGCAGCGCCCGCCAATCCAGCGGACCCGCCTCGGCGACCCGTTCGGCGAGTGTGGGGCCCGGGACGAACGCGGTTGCCATCCACGGTCGTTCCGCGTCCGGGTCGGCGTCCACGACCGGCGCGGTGAACGCCCCGCTGACCCGGCGAGCGGCCACGATCTCCTGCCGGAACCTGGCCCGGAACTCGGCGTTGTCGGCATACCTCGTGTGTACGACCTTGACGGCGACGGCCCGCCCCGAGGCCGACCTGCCGAGATAGACGACGCCCATGCCGCCGCTCCCGATCCGCGATTCGATCCGGTAGCCGCCGACTGACCGCGGATCGTTCTCGCGCAGGGTCACCGTGTCTCCTTCACCAACGCACGCCTGGACGGTTCCGGCCCGGAACTTTCTGACAGGGACCCTTCACTCTAGTGCCCGGCCGCCCGGGTTCATCCGGTGAACGCCACGCGTGCCCACGGTTCAGGCTCGCGCGCCTCCGTCGACCCGCAGGACCGTGCCGGTCACGAAGGAGGAGCGGTCGCTGAGGAGCCAGGCGGCGGCCTGGGCGATCTCGTCGGGGTCGGCCGCGCGGCGCAGCGGTGTGTGCGCCTGGAGCCGCTCCTGGAGGCCGGGGGACTCCTCTTCCCAGGTACGGATCATCTCGGTCAGCGTGTTGCCGGGTGCGATGGCGTTGACGCGGATGCCCTCCGGGCCGTACGTGATGGCGGCCGACTCGGTGAGGCTGTTGACCGCTCGCTTCATCGCGCCGTAAGCGGGCAGTTCGGGGTTGCCCATCAGGCTGCCGACGGACGAGTTGTTGACGATGGCCCCCGTCCCGGCGGTGGCCCGGATGGCGGCGACCTCGGCGGCCATGGCCAGCCACGGGCCCTTGAGGTTCACGGCGTAGACGTAGTCGAAGTCGGCCTCGGTCACCTGGTCCATCGGGCCGGGCGGCACGAACGTACCGCCGTTGTTGAAGGCGGTGTCGAGACGGCCGTACAGGTCCACGGTCCGGTCCACGGCGGCGCGTACGGCGGCCGGGTCTGCCAGGTCGCACACCACGTAGTCCGCGATGCCGCCCGCCGCCCGGACCTCCTCGGTCACCGCCTTCAGCTGGGCCTCCGTCCGGGCCGCGAGCAGTACCCGGGCGCCCTCTCGGGCGAACAGCCGCGCGGCGGCCGCGCCGATACCGCGACCGGCGCCGGTGATGAAGGCGACCTTGCCGTCCAGCAGGCCGAGGGTGGCAGGGGCGGCGGATGTGTCGTTGGTTCGTGTGTTGTCCATGGCAGTGAGCCTGCGCCGGTTCGCGGAGCCCATCCAGGCACCGGCGGTACCTGGATGGGCCCACGCCACCCGCGCACACTGGAGGTGTGGACAGACAAGAACTTGCGGCCTTCCTGCGCAGCAGGCGCGAGCGGATCACCCCCGCCGACGTGGGGCTGCCCGCCGGGCCGCGCCGCCGCACGCCGGGACTGCGCCGCGAGGAGGTGGCGCAGCTGGCGTTCATCTCGACCGAGTACTACACGCGCCTGGAGCAGTCCCGCGGCCCGCGCCCGTCGCGCGAGGTGCTGGCCGGGCTGGCCCG